>CAYLPF010000016.1:0-12711 GCA_964385485.1 uncultured Lachnospiraceae bacterium
CCTCCGGAGTGCTCTTGATCAGGATCGGCGTCTCGATCTCAAGGAAGCCTTCCTCCGCCAGGAAATTACGCACCTCCGTGGTCACACGGCTTCGAAGCATCAGATTTTTCTGGAGATCCGGCCTTCTCAGGTCAAGAAAACGGTATTTCAGACGAAGCTCCTCCTTCGTCTGGCTGTTCTCCTCGATGGGGAACGGCGGTGTCTCCGATTCGGAAAGAATGCGAAGCTCCGAGGCACGGATCTCAATTTCTCCCGTCTTCAGTGATTCATTGACCGCACCCTCGCGCATCTCCACGCGGCCTACGACCGCGACCACAAACTCGCTGCGCAGTGTACCCGCCTTCTCGAAGCCCGCTGCCCCGATATCCTTTTCATCAAATATAATCTGCAGCAGACCGGAGCGGTCCCGCAGATCCACAAAGATCAGGCTTCCAAGATTTCTTCTTTTCTGCACCCAGCCCATGACAGTTACGGTAGTACCGCAGTCTGCCTTGCTCACCTCAGTGCATCGGTGAGTCCTTTTCAAACCCTTCATAGCCTCAGCCATTTTTCATTCCTCCTACTATACTTAAGCGAACCGCGCAGACTCCTTCGCCGCGCTCGTACCCTATCTTATCTATACTGTATCTGCAATACCCTCCGGTACCTATGACACAATATAAGCGGCAAGCGCGTCAAGAGAAATCTCCTGCTGCTCTCCCGTCTCCATATTCTTCACCTGAGCCTTATTTTCCTCCAGCTCCCGCGTACCGATGATCACCGTTTTCCTGGCCCCCAGCTTGTTCGCATATTTCATCTGCGCCTTCACGCTGCGGTCCATGTAATCTGTCTCCACAATGATCCCCTGTCTGCGAAGCTCGTCCACAAGACGGTAAGCCCGGCCTCTGGCCTCCTTGCCCAGGATACCCACATACAGCTCCACAGGTTCTGCGGGCGGGAACTCCACGCCTTCTTTTTCCATAAAATACAGAATACGCTCGATGCCCATACCGAAGCCTACCGACGGGATATCCTGTTTCTCATCGATCTCGTGGATCAGGCCGTCATACCGGCCGCCGCCGCACAGAGTAAATCCATCGGAATCCACGAATTCAAACACAGTCTTCGTATAATAATCAAGGCCGCGGACAATTCCTGTATCCACTGTATATTCGATCCCCATCTCGTCCAGCAGCGCCTTCAGCTCCTCAAAATGCTCCCGGCATTCATCATCAAGATACTCTATCGTCCTCGGCGCATGTGCAACGATCTCCTTACATGAGTCCGCCTTGCAGTCGATCACACGAAGCGGATTCTTCTGCATACGCTCCCGGCAGGTCGGACAAAGCCCGTCTTCATGCTCTTTTAAATAAGAAAGAAGCGCTTCATTGTACGTTTTTCTGCAGTTTTTGCAGCCAATGCTGTTGATATGCAGCTTCGCATCCTTCAGTCCCAGCTTACCGATCAGCTCTGTGATCAGCGTGATCAGCTCCACCTCCGCGAGCGGGCTGGAAGAACCGACAAATTCCACGCCGAACTGATGATGCTGCCTGAGGCGGCCGCTCTGGGGCTTCTCATAGCGGAACGCCTGTGTCACATAATACAGCTTTGTCGGCGCAGGCTGCGCATACATATTATGCTCCAGATACGCCCTCATAACGCCGGCGGTACCCTCCGGCTTCAGCGTAATGCTTCTGCCGCCTTTATCTTCAAACGTGTACATTTCCTTCTGCACCACGTCCGTTGTCTCTCCAACGCCGCGCTGAAACAGCACGGTATGCTCAAACATCGGTGTGATGATCTCTGTCATATGGTATGTCCTCGCGATCTCCCGGGCCGTTTTCTCCACGATCGCCCTTTTACGCATCTCTTCGCCGTACCAGTCCTGCACGCCCCTGGGCGCCTGTGTAATCATCTTTTCATCCTCCTCTATTTTACTTTCGTCTGAAACTGTCCCTGAAAGCGCTCCCGTTCCGGAGGCTTTTCTGGCTGTTCCTGATATTCTTCCGGCTCTCCCTGGATTTCGAGACGCGCCAGCTTTTCCTCAAAATCTGCCGTATTTAAAATACGATCGAGATTTTCCCTGTGAACCACATTCATAAACGCCAGAAACACGCGGATATCATAATCCTTTGATTCCTCTATCATCAGCTCCATGGCTGTATCCACGTCAAATGCCTTCCGGTACGGACGGTTCGCTGTGAGCGCGGCAAACACGTCACACACCCGGATGATCCTTGCTCCGATCGGGATATCTTCTCTTTGAAGATTCATCGGATACCCGGAACCGTCACAGTTTTCATGATGGAATTTTACCATATCAACGATTTCCTGGGAATACCCGTTTTTCTCCAATATATTCGCACTGAGCCTTGAATGGAGCCGGACATACTTCATCTCCTCGATGATCAGCGTCTCCCCCTCGTGTCCACGGACGTATTTCGACAGTTCCAGCTTCCCGATATCATGCAGGAAACCGGCCACCGCAAGATTATAGCATTCTTCTTCTGAAAATCCCATCTGTCTGCCAACAAGATATGCCAGATTGCTGACCTTTGTGCCGTGCGCCAGCTCTGTTATCACACTTGGGCGGATGATCTGATATTTTTTTCTGTACTCATGTCCCGAATTACCCATGCAGCCCTTTTTTCTTCCTCTCTATCATCTCATCGATGCGTTCCACATAATTTCTGATGTCCTTCACATTCTCAACGCGTTCGATCCGGTCGCTGGCCCATACCAGCTTTGTAGTCGCACCCGCGCCCAGCGCAAGAATGCTCTGAACCTCCTCCATGATCAAAATGTTGTATATGCCGGCTTTCCCATCTTTCGCATAGCCGACATTCTCAAAATTGCCCGCCATATTTTTCTGACGATACAGATAATACGGATACAGGCCCAGCTGCTGCGCATAGGAAGCTGTCATATCCATGATCTCCCGGTTGTTCGTCATGGTCATTTCCTTATGCTCTTCCTTAAACAGCCGGAGCCTTGCCGCGCGTTTGACAGCCAGGGAATGCACCGTAATACTGTCCGGAGCCAGTTTTGCAAGCTCCTGCATCGTGTGCTCCACCTCCGGCTTCTCTTCGCCCGGAAGGCCAACGATCAGATCCATATTGATATTATCGAAGCCGAGCTCCCGGGCAAGATAAAATGCCCTTACAGTCTCCTCCACCGTGTGACGCCTGCCGATCAGATCCAGTGTCTTCTGGTTCATCGTCTGCGGGTTGATGGATATCCTGGAAATGCCATGATCACGCAATACCTCCAGCTTTTCCCTGGTGATACTGTCAGGGCGTCCTGCCTCCACCGTAAATTCCTGCAGCTTGTCAAAACAGAATCGCTCCTCCAGCTTTGACAAAAGCCGCTCCATCTGATACGGCTCCAGGGTGGTGGGTGTCCCGCCGCCGATATATACGGTATTCAATTCCCTGTCAGCAAAAGCATCCGACGCATAGTCAATTTCTTTGCACAGTGCGTCGAGATACAGATCCACCTTGTCCTTCCAAAGGTACAGCGGACTTGAGCTGAAGGAACAATACAGACAGATACTGGGGCAAAACGGGATCCCCACATACAGGCTGTAGCCGTTCTTAAAATTGATATCCCGCAGGATATGGCGCTCCCGGTTCGCGATCATGATCGCCAGCGCAGTCTTTTCATTGCTGGTATAGTACGTATCCCGCATATACCGGGCAATTTCTGAGTTTTTCCACCCTTTCTCCAGAAGCGCCATGGGAATCTTGGTGGGTCGTATCCCCGTGAGGTTCCCCCAGGGAAGCTTCTGCCCTGTATAGGAGGAAAGCATACGGTATAGCAGCCGTTTCAGTTCATTTTTCGTTTTTTTGCGGTCGAGTCCCTCAGGCAGCGCAGTCATATCCCGTAGTACGGCCTGCCCGGCCTTAAAAAATGATATGTGTATTTCCGCCGCACTATCAGCATCCGGCTCCGGAACGAAAGAAATCACCAGCATCAGGGAATCCTTCCCCTCCTCCGGTGTCTCATCGCCGATATTGCTTATGTGTACGTCCTGCTCCGGGTAAAACGCCTTTACCAGAGAGTGAACGTCATACTGAAAATCCTGTCTGTTTAACTGTACTGTGATCATATGCTTTCTCTAATATGGATTATACTTTTTTTCGTATCCGATGCTCGTCGGCTCATTATGTCCCGGCAGTACCAGCGTGTCCTCGGGAAGCACAAAAAGCCTCGTGTGTATCGCTTCGTGCAGCCTGCTCATGCTGCCTGTCGGAAAATCTGTCCGGCCAACGCTGCAGCAAAACAGCGTGTCCCCGGAAAATAATACTGCTTCCTCCGGTATATAATAGCAGGCGCCGCCCAACGTATGGCCAGGTGTATAAAGCACGTGTATCTGCATACCTGCCAGCTCTGCGATCTCTTCATCACGGAAAAAGCGGTCTGCCTTCACGGTAAAGCCTCTCCCAAACATCAGGGAAAGATTCTTTTCCTCACTCTCGCAGACCTCCTGCTCTCTGTCAAGCATACAGACTGGTATCCCGTATTTTTCCCGCAGTGCATCCGCCGCACCGATATGGTCAAAATGGCCGTGTGTCAGAAGCACTGCCTCCGGTACCGCGCCCATATCCTCTATCTTACTGACGATCCTTTCCGGTGATGCTGCCGGATCGATGATCAGCAGCTTCTTCGTCTCTCTGTTCATGGCCAGATAACAGTTCGTCGCCATCATACCCAGAACCATTGTCTCTATCTGAAGATTTTTCATAATCCTTCCCTTTCAGCCTGTGGTCCGCTCTACATCCAATACGCTCTCCACCTGACGGATCTTCTCGATCAGATAATTCAGCGTACCCTTGTCTGCTACCTCGAAGGACATCGCTATCGTCGCAATCCCCTGCTTGCTGGTGCGGGAATTCACAGAAATAACATCGATCTTCCGCTCTGTAAATATCTTTGTGATATCCACCAGGAGGCCGGTGCGGTTGTTGCAGTAGATCATGATCTCAGCCAGATACAGGCCTTTATCTCCGGACTGTACCTCCTGCTGCCACTCGGCGTCAATCAGGCGGGCACGCTCCTCCTCCGGAAGATTGAGGATATTGATACAGTCCGTGCGGTGTACCGTAACTCCGCGTCCTCTTGTCACAAATCCCACGATCTCATCACCCGGGATCGGGCTGCAGCATTTTGCGAACCGCACACTGACGTCATTGATGCCCTGAACCGTGATCCCGCCTTTGGATTTCTTCACCCGGACCGGCGAAGTCTCCTTCGCACTCTGCACGGCTTCAATGATCTGTTCGTCCGTAATATCCTTTCTGTGGTCCTGCTCATAGCCCTCCAGAAGCTTATTGACTACCTGACCCTCCTTAAGGCCGCCGTGACCCAATGCCGCCAGCACGGAATCCCAGTCCCGGAAGCCATATTTTGTCAGTACACGGCTGATGTACTCAGGCTTCATAATGTCGGACTGGACGATTCCTTTTGCCTTACAATAGGAGGAAAGCATTTCCTTACCCTTAATAATATTGTCTTCTTTCAGCTCCTGTTTGAACCACTGGTTGATCTTATTTTTCGCCTGAGAGCTTTTGACGATCTTCAGCCAGTCACGGCTGGGCCCCCTGGAATTCTGGGAAGTAATGATCTCAATACGGTCTCCGTTCTGGATCACATAATCGATCGTCACCAGCTTACCGTTAACTCTTGCCCCGATCATGCGGTTGCCTACCGCACTGTGGATGCTGTATGCAAAATCGATAGGCGTCGAACCGTTCGGAAGATTCTTGACATCTCCCGATGGAGTAAAGCAGTATACGCTCTCGGAAAACAGGTCGAAATCGCTTTTCAGAAGGCTCATAAACTCCCTGTTGTCCGACATCTGCCAGTCCAGCACCTGCCGCAGCCAGCTCAGCTTTTCTTCCTCGCTCTTCGTATCGCCCTTTTTGCCATCCGCCGCCTCTTTGTATTTCCAGTGCGCGGCAATACCGTACTCCGCAGTCCGGTGCATCTCAAAGGTACGGATCTGTATCTCAAAGGGCATCCCATTCGGCCCGATCAGCGTCGTGTGCAGGGACTGGTACATATTCTGCTTCGGCATCGCGATATAATCCTTAAAGCGGCCCGGGATCGGCTTATACATCTCATGGATCACGCCGAGAGCCGCATAACAGTCCTTTACTGTATCCACAATGATGCGAACCGCAAACAGGTCATAAATCTGATCCAGCGTCTTCTGCTGGTTCACCATCTTCTTATATATACTGAAAAAATGCTTGATACGGCCATCAATCTGCGCTTTGATCCCGGCCGCCTCTATATGCTCGCTGACTTCTTTGACAATGCTGTTGACCAGCGCCTGCCGCGCATCCTTTTTCAGCGCTATTTTTTCCACAAGGTCATAATAGACCTCCGGCTCCAGATACTTGAGGGACAGATCATCCAGTTCGACCTTTATCTTGGAAATACCAAGCCGATGGGCGATCGGAGCATAAATATCCATGGTCTCCCTCGCCTTTTCCTTCTGCTTCTCCGGAGGCATATATTTCAGCGTACGCATATTGTGCAGCCGGTCAGCCAGCTTGATCAGGATGACACGGATGTCCTTTGCCATCGCCAGAAACATCTTGCGCAGGTTCTCCGCCTGCACCTCCACCTTATCGGCAGAGTAAGACAACTGACCGAGCTTTGTGACGCCGTCCACCAGAAGCTCCACCTCTTCGCCGAATTCTTCCTTCAGCTGCTCGGATGTCATCACCGTATCTTCCACCACATCGTGCAGGAGTCCGGCAACGATCGTCTCCTTGTCCAGTTCCAGATCCGCCAGGATGATCGCTACACACAGCGGATGGATAATATACGGCTCACCGGATTTGCGTCTCTGATCCTTATGCGCTTCGTATGCAATCCTGTATGCCTTTTCGATCATCGAGATATCATCTGACGGATGGTACTTACGGACACCATTGATCAGCTCCTGATACAGGATGTCCGGACTCGTAAAGTCCTCCATTGTTTTCACACTGGCATCTGCTTTTTTTATTTCTTCGATTCTCTCCTGTTTCGTTCTCGTATCTATCGCCATAGGTTCACCACTTCATCTACTATTTTCCTTCGTAACAGATGACCGACTCCACGTCATACCCTGCAAGCTTCTCGCGGCCTTTCAGCCCTGCCAGCTCCATCAGGAAAACTACCTTCACCACTTCGCCGCCAAGCTGTTCGATCAGCTTGATAGCCGCCTCGATCGTTCCTCCCGTCGCGATCAGATCATCGATCACAACAACCTTCTGGCCTGGCCTGATCGCATCCTTATGCATCTCGATCTCCGCCGTGCCATACTCCAGCGCATACTCCATCGATACCGTCTCGCAAGGCAGCTTACCCTTTTTCCGAACCGGAACGAATGGCTTATGCATGTTGTATGCAACCGGCACGCCAAAAATGAAGCCGCGGGATTCCGTACCTGCCACAACATCAAAGTCCAAACCCTCCAGCTTCTCCTGTATCAGGTCTATGGAAAGCTTCAGGCCCTCCGCGTCCTGCAGAATGCTGGTGATATCCCTGAAAATAATACCTGGCTCCGGAAAATCCGGAATACTTCTTACATACTCTTCAATCTTTTTCATCTTTCCCGCTCCTTCCATGCTTCATACGTATTCATTGCAAATTGTCATGAATCCACATCTTATTGGGGGACTTGTCTTCGGAAGTTCTGCATGACAAAGTACACCCATTCGTTAAAGTATACCATTTTCCCTTATTTTTCGCAATACTGTCTCAAAAGAAACGCCGGTACAGCCAGGTGATCCCTGCTATGATCAGGATGACCGGCAGCAGCTTCCAGAGGATCGCGAATACGGTTCCAAGTACGAGGAAGAGAACAACTACCACGAGAAGCAGGATCAGCCCGCCTTTTATCTGAAAGCTGTGTACCTTCATCCTGTTTCCGAAGGAATCGTCTCTGTCTGAGGATTCCTCCTGATATGTGCCGTCCGCGTCTTCGGTGTAGACCGTCTCCCGGGATTCGTAACCTCTTTCTTCCTGCTCCTCCCGCTGCTGGTCTACCTGAAGGATCGTTCTCGCGATCAGGCGCGGATCTCCCAGTTCTGCAAGCACCTGCTCTTCACTTTTTCCGGTGCGGACCGCCCGGTCAATGTAATCCTCATAATACCGGATGTTGTCCAACACTTCCTGCTCTGAGAGCTCCCGTCTGAGGGAACGTCCGAGAATATCCAAAAATTCCTGTCTGGTCATTTTACCTCCTGACTGTGATGATCCAATTGCAAAATAATCAAAAAACGTATTTTTACTATACTCCAAACTTTTTCCCTATGCAAGTATCTTCGATATAGAGGAAAGGCGAAATTTTTAAACAAAAAGTGCCGCCACCGGAGCTTTCCCACAGTGACAGCACAATTTATCACTTTTATGTAATTTACTTTTTCTGTTTTGTCAGTGTCCGGACGCCTTCAACTGCAAGAACGATAGCGAGGATGACAAGAAGCGCAGCAATACCGGCACGTGTCCAGCACCACATTACTTCTCCTGCGCCTGCCGCGGCGTTCTTTACATTTGTCATGATCGTCTGGCAGAGAGATACGATGGTAACAACCAGCATAAAGGCCATCGGGAACAGGAACATCTTGTTATTTCTTCCGATCGTGCCGAGCCATGCTGCAACAGCCAGAAGGCCAAGAGCTGCCAGAAGCTGGTTTGCTGCTCCAAACAGGGCCCAGATCTTAGCATAGCCTGTCATACCAAGCGCGATGCCAAGCACTACCGTAATGATCGTAGATACGTACGGATTTGTCAGGACTTTCCGGAAGCCTTCTGCGTCATCAGCGCTCTGTCCCGGCTCAAGCCAGAATTCCTGGAACATATAACGGGCCAAACGTGTAGCCGTATCCAGAGACGTCAGACAGAATGCGGATACCGCCAGGATCAGCATAGAGTAGATCACGCTCTCTGCACCTTTCAGGAACGGGATCGTCGCGCACATTCTGGAAATACCTGTCGCAAATACAGCAGTCGGAGTGGTGATACCGCCCGGAACGTAATCCTTCCAGATATAACCCACCGCGCAAAGTGAGATCAGCGCCAGCGCACATTCGATCAGCATTCCGCCGTAAGCGATCGGTCTTGCATCGGATTCTTTGTCAAGCTGCTTCGCTGTCGTACCGGAACCTACCAGTGAATGGAAACCGGAGATAGCGCCGCAGGCGATCGTCACGAACAGAGCCGGGAAAAGGCTTCCCAGAGAAACGCCGGAACCAGCCGTAGCCTTATCAACAAATCCCGTAAACGCAGGAATCTCCAGCGCCGGATGCGCCCCGATGATACCTACGACTGCCACGATCATCATACCGTAAAGCAGGAATGAACTCAGGTAATCACGCGGCTGAAGCAGGATCCATACCGGCGTAACGGATGCGATCGCAATATAGATACCCACAATGATCATCCATGTATTTCCGCTTAAGTAGATCGGATGCCAGTTCAGGCCGATTGCCATACAGACAATAATAGCAATCACGCCAACTATAGTAGATACAGCCAGCGAAGCATTTTTTCTGTATACCATCATACCAAAGATGATCGCGATGACAATGAACAGGATAGAGATCATCGCAGTGGATGCATTGGCTGCGCTTGCTGCCTTATCCAGCACTCCGGCTTCATCATAGGTGGCTTTGAACGTATTTGCAACGATAGAAGCAAACGCCGCTACGACGAGGATCAGGGTCAGATAAGAGAAAATAATGAACAATTTCTTTGCGCGTGTACCGATGGAAGTCGCAATGACTTCACCGATAGACTGTCCTTTGTTTCTTACGGATGCAAACAGCGCACCGAAGTCATGGACTGCGCCAAAGAAAATACCCCCGATCAGTACCCACAGCATTACCGGAACCCAGCCGAATACTGCTGCCTGAATCGGTCCGTTGATCGGGCCTGCACCTGCGATGGATGAAAAATGATGTCCCATCAGTACCGGCGCCTTTGCAGGAACGTAATCGTTTCCGTCTTCAAGTTCATGTGCAGGTGTCGTTCTTTTCGGGTCAACGCCCCACTGTTCTGCCAGCCACTTCCCATAGAAAAGATAGCCGAGGATAAGAACTGCGATACCTACAAGTAAAATTACTACCGCATTCATGTTTTGTGCCCTCCTTTGATATTTTCATGAATTTAGTATATTTTTCATAAATTTCGTGTTGCCGCGTCCCATCCGGTTTGTAAAGACATCCTGTCCTTCCCGGACAATGGCAGCCGTATGGAGATTCATCCATCCATACCACGAAAAATGAAAACTTTTGTAAACCCTGCACCGCTGAAGCGCTTTCTTCGCGCCGGGCGTACACGTATCACAGACAAAAACCGCCGTGATATAGCTGTACATATGTCCCGGCTTCGGGTCGATCAGCTTCATGCCCTCTTCATATGCGTAAGATTTGCATTTTTCAAATATTTCCTCCGTAAGCTCCGGAACAGAAAATACATATACATACTCATTACTGTCCGCATCCCAGAGCTTGGCCTTCCTGACCAGCACATACTTCTCCGAATGTACGTAAAAACGGCAATGTCCTTTCAGCGGAATCCCGTCCGCCCGCTCCTCTTCATACCGTTCGATGTCAAAGTACGCTTCATAGCCTTTGAAAAGCCTGTCCAGAATCTCTTCCCGGGTCAGTGCCAGTTCCATATATCCTTCACCTTCCTCCGGTTTTCTAAACAATTTGTAAATTTCTAAAATTTTTATAAAAGTGTAGCACTTTTGTCGAAAAAAAGCAAGGACAATTATGCTTTAAAAGTTTATTTGTAATACTTTAAAAGTATAGCGGCAATATAAAAGCTGCCTGCACGGGACGGATATCCTTCCCGGTGCAGACAGCTCCGCATTCTATTCAATTCCAGGTCGTCTGAAGCATTTTCTTTTTTGCAGGCCGTCCTTATTCCTGATCCTGCTTGATAAGACCCACCAGCACATCGTTGCCGCAGGCTTCCTCTATATTGACCGTATGGTTGACGATCCGAAGATAGCTGTTCAGCGCCTCTACAAAGGTAAGCCCAAGATCAAAGGAGCATTCCTTGTTTTTCAGACGATCCATATGATTGGTCTGGGCCTTGGCCGCTCTTTTGATGATCTTTCGCTCCTTTTTCCGAAGCTGCAGCCAGCCTTCCGGCGTAATGCTCCGCTCCCGGAAGAGACGCATTGTCTCATCAAGAAGGTCTATATCCATCTGGTAGATCTCCCGAAGCTCTTCCCGTGCAGCCTCCGAATAAGAAAGGCCGCCCTCCACACATTTCTCATTCTGTTCCATGATCTTCACCGCATGGTCTCCGATCTGCTCCAGGTCATTGATCACATGGAACGCGCAGCCCATATACTGCGATACGCTGGCCGGCAGCTCCAGCGAATTGATCTTTGTCAGATACGCCGTAATCTCAGAGGCAAGGTAATCGATAACCTGCTCTCCCTCCCGAATATGGTTTGCCCCACTCATGTCGTGGGCAAGAAGGCCCTCGGAAGCCCGCGCCAGATTTTCTTTTACGAGATTCGCCATCCGCTCCACTTCTTTCCCAACCTGAAGCGAAATAACAGCCGGCGAGCCCACCATCATATCCGGATCGATGTACTCGAGCCGGAACGCGCTCTCGTGAGCCTGCTTCGGCACGATCATATACGTCCATTTCACGACGAAATTTACCAGCGGCAGCAGGATCACACCGGTCACAATCTTAAACAGGATGTGGTACACGGAAATCTGAAATACCGCGCTGGGAATGTACGTCTCTATCAGCGTAACAAGCGGCGTGAACATGGATATCGGAATAAACAGGATCGCACCGACTATATTGAATATCAGGTAAATAATTGCGGCACGCTTCGCATTGTTCTTTGCATTCAGCGCGGACAGAAGCGGCGGCGTGGAGGATCCCACATTGATACCACAGATGATAAATGATGCGAAATACAGCGGCATCAGTCCCTGCATGGCCAGAGCCTGAAGGACGCCGACTGCCGCCGATGAGCTCTGAATGACCGCACACAGGATCACACCGACTACAAATCCAAGAAGCGGGTTCTTCGCATTCATGATAAAATCCTGGAACGGAGCAAAATCCTTCAGCGGCGACATGGCGCCGCTCATCGTATGAAGCCCCTGGAACAGCAGGCCGAATCCGAGAATGACCTGTCCGATATACCGTTTGCGTTTCCGCTTCGCATACAGCAGCATGACGGCGCCCAGACAGATACAGACCGGCGCGATCCCGGATACGTCCAGCGCGATCAGCACACTCGTGATCGTCGTACCGATATTTGCTCCAAAAATTACCCCTGTTGCCTGCGCCAGATCCATGATCTCCGCATTGATAAATCCCATGACCATGACTGTCGTTGCGGATGAAGACTGGATAACTATAGTAACTAAAGCTCCCAGCAGAAAACCCATGACACGATTACGTGTCAGCTTTTCCAGCAGATCCTTCATCTTAGGTCCTGCCGCAAGTTCAAGTCCCTCTCCCATATACTTCATACCGAACAGGAAGAGACCCAAACCGCCCAACAAAGAAATAATACTGGTTAATCCCATTTTTCATTCCGGGAAACCCCTTTGTTTCCCGTGTCCTCCCTTAATCTGATTGAGCTTATTCAGCCTCTGATACCATATCAGAACATAGCATAACACAAGAATCGACAAAATGTAAAGGGTGTGTGAAAAAATATCAAAAGGTTTCTAATGTCTGCGCAGC
>CAYLPF010000017.1:0-1415 GCA_964385485.1 uncultured Lachnospiraceae bacterium
ATGGAGGACATGCCAAAGGCGATCCGGCTTTCCGGCGGTGCGGCGAAATCTCCGGTGTGGGCGCAGATGTTTGCAGACGTGATGCAGCTTCCGGTAGAAACGGTGGAGGCGGAAGAAACCGGGGCGCTTGGCTGCGCCATTGCGGCAGCGGTGGCAACAGGCGAATATCCGTCCATGGATGAAGCGATACGCAATATGACCGTGGTAAGCCGTGCGATCTTGCCGGACACGCAGAAGAAGGAAATCTATGACAGAAAATACCGCCTCTACAGAAAGACTATCGAATGTCTTGACGGGCTGTGGGATGAGATGCAGAGCCTTGTGGAGATCAGTGGGTAGGGAACTGTGGGAAATTATTTTTTCACAGTTCTTAAGGAAAAGCGGCAGATAAAGAAAATGTAATGAAGTTTTTATTGAGAGTCAGCCATTGTCATAGTATAATGAAGCTGCATGATATCGGAATTTATGAATTGCCAGATTGATGCATTCCTGGGATTTCCTGCTACAGGGAGGATTGAATGGAACATACTTTAGATGGCATAAATACAGAAGATAAATCTCCGATACCAAAAGGCCAGGTACGAAATGCTAACAGCCGTACAATCTTCAGCAATGCACGGCTGACCAGCCAGTTCCTCAAAAATTACACAAATCTTTCAATTTTTTCTGATGTTAAACCAGAGGATATTGAGGATGTTACGGATCATTACCGGGCATTCCTGGGTATTGAGTTTGACATGGATACAGTAAAAAAAGTTCGGGTAACTATTGAAGGGAAAAATCAGGATGTGTTCGTACTTCCGCTGATCGAGCATAAAAGCTATGTGGATTATGATGTGGCCATGCAGATACTGCGTTATATGTCAGTTATCTGGTATACTTATGCAAAGCAGCAGAATGGCATCCAGAAGAATGTCAGCCATTCCAGACAGTTTCGTTATCCCCTCATCATACCCATTGTATATTACGAGGGAACTGACCGCTGGACTGCGGATCTTCACCTGAAGGATCGGATTGAAAATGCACAGAAGCTAAATGGCTATGTCCCGGATTTTACATATTACCTTGTAAACTGCCGGGATTATACAAAGGAAGAACTGGAAAGCAGGCATGATGAGATGTCGCTCGTCATGCTTATGAATAAGATACAAAACCCGGGAGAGTACAGCGAATTTTTTCAAAATTCAAAGGACTATGCCCTCTCGGTATATGACAATGCGCCGGAAGACATTAAGCAGGTATATCAGGATATCATCTGGGCTCTGCTCATGAAAATGAATGTTCCGGTGGATGAAGCACAGGAAATGATTGCACAGTTGGAGGTTCGTGGTATGGGATATCTGTTTGAAAACGCAGAAGAAATGGATATACAGGCTGAACGACAGAATACGAAAGAAGCAAGAGCGGCGGCGGAG
>CAYLPF010000017.1:1515-12620 GCA_964385485.1 uncultured Lachnospiraceae bacterium
GCTGCGGAGCAAAAATCAACTGCTGCAGCCCAGAAGCTCCAGGGCATAGAGCATATCCTGGAATTGACATTGCAGGATATGATCCGGCAGGAACAGGCATCTGGCAGGTCAAAAGAGGGAATGCTGCATATTCTTCAGACGAGATATGGTCTTGAGGAGACAGAAGCGCTGCAAAAGATTAAAAAATACTGGACATAACACAACACATATGCAGGAAATTCTTATCATGCAGAGGCGGGCAGCGGAGCTATGAAGAGCTCGGCTGCCTCAGTTTGTAGATTGGCAGGCTTAAATGGAATCCTTTTATTGCAAATATAGAAGCAGGTTTCTGTAGCATAGCTTACAGGAAAATGCCATGCAGCTAAAGAACTGTCGCAAGATACACAAGTTATTTCGTGACAGTTCCTGAATGGAAAGGGCTGGAAAAATGGAAGATATTATGAAGATACGAAAAACACGACCGGAAGATCTGAGCGAGGTCATGGAGATATATGCCCGTGCCCGCGGGTTTATGGCCCGGACGGGCAATCCGACGCAGTGGGGCAGCACTTATCCTGAAGAGATGTTGATCCGGGAGGACATTGCGCAGGGGATCAGCTACGTTGCCGAATGTGACGGAAGGATAGAGACGGTATTCATGTATAAGGCGGGAGAAGATCCGACTTACCGTGTGATAGAAGGCGGAAGCTGGCAAAATGACGAACCATATGGGGTAATACATCGAATCGCCTCCAGAGGTGAGGTAAAGGGAGCCGGCTCCAGGTGCATCCAGTGGGGCTTTGAACAGTGCGGAAATCTCCGCATGGATACGCACGATGATAATCGGGTGATGCAGCACGTACTGGAGAAGAACGGTTTTGAGCGATGCGGCCGCATATATCTGGAGGATGGGAGTCCGAGGATCGCATACCAGAAGCTCCGGTGAGATCCCATGGCGTGAAATCAGAGCCATGGCTGCAGGCGGCAGTACAGAAAATACGGAAAGGAAGGGTGCCTGAGATGGAGCAGGAGGCCATTTACAGACTGTTAAAGGAAATAGAAGACGGAAAGAGAACGGCGCAGGAAGCAATGTCAGATATCGCGCTTCGCCCGGAAATGCTGGTAGGCAATTACGCGGATATCGACATGCACCGCACTGTGCGGCAGGGAATGCCTGAGGTGATCTACGGCGAGGGCAAGACGCCGGAGCAGATCATCGGCATCGCGTCTGCGATGAAGGCGAGGGGAGTAGCCAACATCATGGCAACGCGGCTGTCCCAGGAGAAAGCTGACCGTATTATGGAAACGATCGAAATGGATTATGATCCGGTATCGCGGATCGGCGTAGTGAACCGCAGCGAGACAGGCAAAACCGGAAAGATCGTTGTGGTGGCGGCGGGTACCAGCGACCTTCCGGTGGCGGAGGAAGCCGCAGTGACGGCGGAGCTTTACGGGAATCATGTGGAGCGCGTTTATGATGTCGGCGTAGCGGGGATACACAGGCTGCTGCACCGTCTGCCGGTGCTGGAGGATGCAAATGTCATTGTGGCAGTGGCGGGAATGGAGGGCGCACTGGTCAGCGTGATCGGCGGCCTTGTGCCGTGTCCGGTCATCGGCGTTCCCACAAGCGTCGGGTACGGCGCGAATTTCGGAGGGCTGGCGGCGCTTCTGTCCATGCTGAATTCCTGCGCCAGCGGGGTCAGCGTCGTCAATATCGATAACGGATTCGGCGCCGGAGTGCTTGCGTCAAAGATCAATAAACAGGCCGGTTCCTAAGATACATGTGCCTTGCAGGTATTTGAAAGGCTGCTTTAATAAATATACAAATAGGAATATACAAAATGAAGAAAACAGGTATCATCAATGCGGACATTTCCAGAGTCCTTTCCTACATGGGACATACGGACAGGATCGCAGTTGGCGGCTGCCCGGGGCATGGAAGAAAAAACAGAGCGAAGGAGAAGAAACCATGAAAAAGTATGCGTATATTTTGTTTGACCTGGACGGGACATTGACCGACTCAGCGGAGGGAATCACGAAGTCGGTTCTCCATGCGCTGAATAAATTCGGGATCAGGGAAACCGACCGGGAAAAGCTGACAACCTTTGTCGGGCCTCCTCTGACGGACTCCTTTATGAGATATTATGGCGTGTCCCGGGAGGATGCGTCAGGGCCTCTCACAGAGTATTACCGGGAGTATTTCAGCGACAGAGGCTGGAAGGAAAACAGAGTATATGAGGGAATTCCGGAAGCGCTTAAAGCTTTAAAGAACGGAGGAAAGCACCTGATCCTGGCGACCTCCAAGCCGGAGTTTTTTGCCAGAAAGATCATGGAACATTTTGATCTGACGCAGTATTTTGACATTATCGGAGGAAGTACGCTCGATGGGAAGCTCAGCCGGAAAGGCGAGGTCATTGAATATGTGATACGCCAGGTCGGAGAAGAGCATACCGGTGAAATGGTCATGGTGGGCGACCGGGAGTATGATGTGATCGGAGCGAAGGAGCATAGCCTGCCCTGCATCGGCGTGCTGTATGGATACGGCAGCCGGGAAGAGCTGGAAGCTGCCGGGGCGGATATGATCTGCGGAACGGTGGAGGAGCTGCCGCGGTATATCCTGTAAATATCCGATTCAATGCAGCCGGTTAGCGCAGGCCGGAATCGAAGTATAATTCCCGTCTCTCTCTCATAAGATAAAAAGAACGCGGCACCACCGTAATCTGCCGCGCAGAAATGGGGGAGCGGCATGAATGACAGGGCTTTAAAGGTACTGGAACAGTATGATCTTGAAATTATCAGCACAAGGCGCGGAAGGGGCTCTTATATCTGTGAAACACCGCAGGGGCTTAGGATTCTGTGCGATTATGCGGGCTCTGAGAATAAGGCGCTGTTTCAGAACTGCGTAATGGAAAAGATCCGTGAGGGCGGTTATGTGAGGGTAGATATGCTTCTGCCTAACAGGGAGGGGCAGCTTATATCGAAGGACTGGGAAGAGAACAAGTACGTCGTAAAAGAATGGTATGTCGGACGGGAATGCGACACGTCGAATGAAACGGAGGTTCTTGCGGCGGTGAGTAATCTGGCCAGGCTTCACAGGCTGATGCGCCTGGGGACGGAGAATGCGTTCCGGAAAAACTTTACGGCGCAGCCGCCTCTGGGCGAGATACTTGCCCATAATGCAGAGCTGCGGAAGATCCGCTCCTTTATCCGTAAAAAGCAGGCGAAGCATGATTTCGAGCGGTTGTTCCTGAACTGCTTTTCCGGATATTATGAACAGGCCTTGGAGGCAGAGGAAAAAGTAAAGCAGATGGCGGGACTTTACGGCGCTGACGCAGCGGACGGAATGGTCTGCCATGGAGATTATAATCATCATCATGTGCTGATGTGCGGCTATGATATCGCAACGACAAATTTTGAGTGCTGCCGTTTCGATCATCAGATCAATGATCTGTACCGCTTTATGAGGAAAATTCTGGAAAAGCATGACTGGAACCAGCGGCTTGGCATGCGTATGCTGGAGTATTATGCGCAGGTGCGGCCGATTCCGCCGAAGGAGAGGCAGCTTCTGTATGTAAAAATGCTGTACCCGGAGAAATTCCGGAAGCTGGCGAATTATTATTATGGAAGCAATAAAGCATGGATATCAGGGCGTTTCCTCGAAAAACTGGAGAATCTGAACCGGCAGGAAGAAAAAAAGAACAAATTTGTGAAAATGCTGGAAAAATAGTTTCTTTTTTGGGATTTTCATGATATTATGTACATAAATAACGGAGGGACGGCACGTTTTTGCCCCTCTGCTTAAAGTAATGTAAAATACAGGAGGGTAAATATGGAAGATTATAGAAAAGCTTATGAAGAATGGCTTTCTAATCCTTACTTCGACGAGGCGACAAAGGCCGAACTGAAGGCGATCGCGGATGATGAAAACGAGATCAAGGAGCGGTTTTATACGGAGCTGGAGTTTGGTACAGCCGGTCTCCGCGGCATTATCGGCGCAGGTACGAACCGTATGAATCAGTACGTGGTACAGAAGGCGACACAGGGTCTTGCGAACTATATCATCAGTGCAGGCGGCCAGGCGAAGGGCGTGGCTATTGCGTATGACTCCAGAAGGATGTCACCGGAATTCGCAGATTTTGCAGCTCTTACACTGGCAGCGAACGGCATCAAGGCTTACGTATTTGAGTCTCTTCGCCCGACGCCGGAGCTTTCTTTTGCAGTGCGTACGCTTGGGTGTATCGCGGGTATCAATATCACAGCGAGCCACAATCCGCCGGAATACAACGGATATAAGGTATACTGGGAGGACGGCGCACAGATCACACCGCCTCACGATACGGGGATCATGGCGGAGGTAAAGGCTATTACGGATTATACGGTTGCCAGGACGATGAAAAAGGAGGATGCAGTGGCCGCAGGCCTCTATGAAGTGATCGGGGAGAAGATCGACGACGCCTTCATCGGATGCCTGAAGAAGCTCGTGCTTCATCCGGAAGCGATCAGGCAGGAAGGCAAAGATCTTAAGATCGTCTACACTCCGCTGCACGGCACAGGAAATCTTCCGGTGCGCCGCGTGCTGAAGGAGCTTGGATTTGAAAATGTATATGTAGTTCCCGAGCAGGAGCTCCCGGACGGCGAATTCCCGACGGTAAGCTATCCGAACCCTGAGGCAGAAGAAGCCTTTCAGCTGGGCCTGAAGCTTGCGAAAGAGGTGGACGCTGACCTGGTTCTGGCTACGGATCCGGACGCTGACCGTCTCGGTGTCCGTGTAAAGGACTCCAAAACCGGCGAATACCATACGCTGACCGGAAATATGTCCGGCTGTCTGCTGGCTGATTATGAGATCGGGCAGACGAAGGCACTGAAAGGACTTCCGGAGGATGGCGTTCTGATCAAGACGATCGTTACCACAAATATGGCGGATGCGATCGCGAAATATTATGGGACAGGCCTGATCGAGTGCCTGACCGGTTTCAAGTACATCGGACAGCAGATCCTTGGCTTTGAAAACAGCGGCAAGGGCACGTATCTGTTCGGTTTTGAGGAGAGCTACGGCTGCCTGATCGGCACTCATGCAAGAGATAAAGACGCGATTGTGGCGTCTATGGCGCTGGCCGAGGCCGCTGCCTTCTACAAGACACAGGGCAAGACGCTGTGGGATGCGATGGTTGAGCTGTATGAGCGTTATGGATATTATAAGGATGATATCAAGTCTATCACGCTGAAGGGCATTGAGGGATTGCAGAAGATCCAGGAGATCCTGGAGACTCTTCGCAAGAACCCGCCGACAGAGATTGGCGGATACCGCGTCGTATCTGCCCGTGATTACAAGGCGGATACCGTTAAGAATCTTGAGACAGGTGAAGTGACAACGACAGGACTTCCGTCTTCCAACGTGCTTTACTATGATCTGACAGACGACGCATGGCTGTGCGTGCGTCCGTCCGGTACAGAGCCGAAGGTAAAATTCTATTACGGGATCAAGGGCGTATCACTGGAGGATGCAGATGCGAAGTCAGCAGCTCTCGGTGAGCAGGTGCTTGAGATGATCAATGCGATGCTGTAAGACTGCGCAGGAAGCATAAAATTTAAAATGTTTCCTATAGAAAAGAATGAGAAGCGATGTCATCAGACATTATAGCCTGATGGCATCCTTTTTCATCATATCAGAAATTCCTATATGATGAAAGCCTCTGGTATGACAGGAAGGATAAAAATGAAGGCAGATTATTCCAAGACAGAAGCAGGAGAATTCGAAGCGTTTAAAGCAGTGGTTGAAGCGCTGCGGGGCGAGCATGGCTGCCCATGGGACAAGGCTCAGACCTTTGAAAGCCTGAAGCCCTGTATGGTCAATGAAATGACGGAAGCGCTGGCAGGTATTGACATTTATAATATGACCGGAAATGCGGAAAACTTATGTGAGGAGCTTGGAGATGTGCTGCTGCAGGTGGTCCTCCTTTCACAGATAGCCCGCGAAGAGGGGCTGTTTACGGTCGAGGACGTCATCCGGGGTATCAGCCGGAAAATGATCCGCAGGCATCCTCATGTATTTGGCGACGGACATGATGTACCGGAGGCACAGGAGATCCCGGGACGCTGGGAGGACATCAAGCGGGAAGAGAAAAAAAACAGGACGCCCCTTATGGAGCAGCAGGAGCAGGAAGCGTTTGAAAGGGCTGCCGGCTGGGTGATAGATCATCTTGAGGCAAAGCGTCTGTAAAATAAGGACAAAGCGTCTGTAAAATAAGGAAAACCTTGACAAACAGGCTATATCATTATATAAATATTAGCAGAGCCATAATTAAGGTGAAATAGGTTCAAGACAACAGGATCTGCCGATATACGAAAGGCATATTGCAGACTAAACTCAGAGGAGGAAATTACTATGAATAAAACAGAATTAATTGCTGCTATCGCAGAGAAAACAGAATTATCCAGGAAGGACGCAGAGAAGGCGCTGAAGGCTTTTACAGACGTAGTCACTGAGCAGCTTAAGAATGGTGATAAGGTACAGCTTGTAGGCTTCGGTACATTTGATGTATCCGAGCGGGCAGCAAGAGAAGGCAGAAATCCGCTGACAGGTGAAGCGATGCATATCAAGGCTTCCAAGTCTCCGAAATTCAAAGCAGGAAAAGCTCTGAAGGATCAGATCAACTGATTCGTCAAGGGAGGACCTGAACACAGGGATGAAGATAAAGACCCCGGAATTTCCAGCGCGAAGTTCTGGGGTTCTGTATTATGCGCAGAGCCGCGAGAGGAACATTGCTGCAGAAGCAGCACGCGGCTCGCGCAGGCGGATAGGGTCGATTAAGGAGGAATTTATGCGTCTTGACAAATATCTTAAGGTATCCAGGCTGATCAAGCGCCGCACTGTGGCGAACGAGGCGTGTGATGCGGGCAGAGTTCTGGTGAACGGGAAGCCGGCCAAAGCGTCTGCTGCAGTGAAGGAGGGAGACCAGATCGAGATTCAGTTCGGAAGCAAGGCCGTGAAGGTGGAGGTGCTTTCTGTGCAGGAGACCGTTCGGAAGGAAGCTGCTGCGGAGATGTACCGTTATCTGTAATAGGAAAGTAAGCCGGGTGGCCCGGCAGCGATGCGCTTGCGCGGGAGCAGCCAGGAACATCTGACTCGGAAGGCATATCTCGCCGCACCGGCTCATACAATGGAGTAATGGCTGGGCTGCGGAGTGTGGCATGGAGGAAAAAAGGAATATTGTGAGGCCCCACAGTGTAACGTGGAAAGACAGGAAGCAGGGCAGTGTGACCGGTGTGACGGATGTGATCTCCTTCGATGAAAGCAGTGTTGTCCTGGAGACGGAGCTGGGGATCCTTACGGTAAAAGGGAAAAATATGCATGTGGGGCGGCTGACTCTGGAGCAGGGTGAGGTCGAGATGGACGGGGAAATAGACAGTATCGTGTATTCAGGCCGCAGCCCGGCGCGAAAGGGCAGCATGATAAAGAGGATGTTCCGATGATGAGCGACGTCATCCACCAGGAAACGGCGGTGTTTCTTCTGTCGGTACTTCACGGGGCTTCTCTGGCGTTTGGTTACGACCTGCTTCGTTCCCTGCGCAGAGCTTTCAGGCACAGCGATGCCGTTGTTTCCCTGGAGGATTTTCTGTTCTGGCTGCTGGCAGGCTTTCTGACGTTCTGCCTTGCTTTTTTTCGCACGGACGGGGTGATCCGCGGATACGTCGCGGCGGGGATGGCGATAGGCGCTGTTCTGTATCATTATACGTTCAGTTCGGCGGCGGTTTGCGTGGTATCCGGGCTGCTGAAGGGCGTGAAACAGGTTTTGCTGCTGGTTTTCCGTATTCTGGCGGAGCCTGTCCGAAAAATTTGTTCAATATTAAAGAAAATAATTGAATTTGCGGGAAAAAGGGGTTACAATGTAGCCAAGAACAGAGTAAGGGGAAGTTGCCATGGCAAAAAAAAGAAGGCGGCCAAGCAAGAGTAACCGCAGGGGAATGGCTGCGATCGCGGCAGTCGTAATGGTTCTGCTGATAGGCCTGCTTGTGCAGAGTCAGAAGCTCAGCACTCAGAATGAGCAGTATGCGGCACAGAAGACGGAGCTGGAGCAGCAGATAAAGGATGAGGAAATGAGGGCTGAGGAGATCGAGGATCTGAAGGATTACGTAAACTCCACGGAGTACATAGAGAAGATCGCCCGAGACAAGCTTGGGCTTGTGTATCGGGACGAAATTTTATTTAAGGCAGAAGGTTAAGGATATTGCTAAGCAGTATCCTTTTACTTTTTCACCGGACAGGCGTATCCGGCGGATTTGCCCTTCGGATCATATTTTTCCGGAACGCCGCTTCTTTTTGACAGATATTGCACTCCCGATGATGTATATTGAGGAATGAACCGTGCCGGGCGGCGGATCGGAGCCGCAGGATTGCCCGTCATGGCGTATTTCGAAGAATCATGGGGAGGATCTGATATGGGAGAATTACTGGCGTCTGTGCTGCAGACGGGAAGCCGGCGGGGAAGCAGGCCCCGCATCTTTGGGAAGAGAGAAGCAGTGTGTCAGGGCTTGAATACGGGAATGTACCCGACTCCTGAAAAGGAGCAGCTCGAACGGTATGCGGATGCGTTTTACGGGCTGTCGAAGCTGTTTCAGAAAATGCCGTGCCAGAAGGAACGGCTGGGGGATGCGGATCTGGAAATGCTTTTTGGCAGCGTACGCGAAAGGGTGTGCGCAGGCTGTGAGCTGGCGGGGACATGCTGGGGAAACAATTATTTTTTAAGCTGCAGGATGCTGTATGAAATGGTCACAGAGCTGGAGTATGACGGAGCCATATCGCCGGAGACGGAGGAGCTGCTTCGGCGGCAGTGCAGCTATCCGGAAGCAATCGCGCAGACGCTGCAGGAAGAGTACGGACAGGCCAGAATGGATCTGATGTGGAATAACAGAATGATGGAACAGCGCATGGCCGCCGGGGAGCAGATATTTCAGACAGCGGAGCTGCTGCGCCATACCGCGGCGGGCTTTGCGTGCGCACCGGAGCAGGAGCAGCGTATATGGAAAAAACTGAAGCGGGAGCTGCGCTTCCTGAATATTGAACTGGAAAATATCAGAGTATTTGTGTGCGAGGAGGAGCGGACGGAGATCTATCTGTCCTTGCGGGCAGGGAAAAAGGCATGTGTTTCAGCAAAAACGATCGGTGAAGTGCTTTCGGAATGCTGCGG
The DNA here is from genome assembly GCA_964385485.1 of uncultured Lachnospiraceae bacterium. Classification (GTDB taxonomy): domain Bacteria; phylum Bacillota; class Clostridia; order Lachnospirales; family Lachnospiraceae; genus Choladousia. The sequence continues at coordinate 10,683 of CAYLPF010000017.1, forward strand.
GCAGAAAATGCGCCCGGCCTGGAACTGCCAGGCGGCAGTCTGTGCTGAGCCTGCCGGCTTTCATTTTGTCCCGGATACAAAATACCAGATCTTCTGCGGGATTTCCAGGATTACGAAAGCGGGAGAAATGGTTTCCGGGGATAATTACGCCTTTCTTCAGAAGGATACGGGAAAGGTGGTCATGAGCCTGGCGGACGGTATGGGTTCCGGGGCGGAGGCGTGTCAGGAGAGCGAGAAGGTGATCGAGCTGCTGGAGCAGTTTCTGGACGCGGGTTTCCCGCAGGAAACAGCGGTGCGGATGATCAATTCCTGCATGCTGCTTCAGAACCGGCAGCAGATGTTTTCGACGATCGATCTTTGCATGGTTGATTTATACAGCGCAAAGTGTGACATGATCAAATCAGGTGCGGTGTCCACCTTTATCCGCCGGGAAAATGAGATAGAAGTGATCGGGGCGAATGCCTTTCCTGCAGGCGTCATGCAGCAGTCGGATTATGAGAGCATGCACCGCCAGTTGGGCTCCGGCAGTACGATCATCATGATGACGGACGGAGTGCTGGAGGCGCTGCCGGAGGAAAACCGGGAGCAGCTCATGGTGGAGCTGATCGGCAGGACTGCCACACGCAATGCCAGGGAATACGCCCGCAGACTGATGGAGAAGGTCTACCTGATGCAGAAGCTGCAGGCGAGGGACGATATGACGATCCTTGTGGGAAATATATGGGAGAAGTGAAGGATAACGGGTGCAGGAAAGAGAAATCAGGAAAGATTATCCGGGAAGAATAACAGAGGGGCAGAGGAGGAGTAAAAAATGCACAGGATCTTTGAGGTGATCGAAAAGTATCATATGATAGAACCCGGCATGCATGTGATCGCCGGGGTTTCCGGGGGCGCGGATTCCGTGTGCCTTCTGTATGTCCTGAGCGAATACCGCCGTTACGTTCCCTTTGGCCTTACTGCGGTGCACGTGGAGCACGGGCTGAGAGGCGGGGAAAGCCTGGAGGACGCGAAGTTTACGCAGCAGCTTTGCAAGCGGCTGGGAGTTCCTTTCCGCCTTGTACACGCCGACGTGAAGCGGCTCGTAAGAGAGCAGGGGATCTCCACGGAGGAAGCGGGCCGCATGGAGCGGTACCGGATCTTCCGGGAGATCAAAGAAGAATGCGGCGCACAGAAGATCGCCGTGGCTCACAATGAAAACGATCAGGCGGAGACGGTGCTGCATCATCTCGTCAGAGGAAGCGGGCTGAAGGGACTGGGAGGCATCTGCCCTGTCCGGGATGATATCATCCGGCCGCTGTTGTTTACGCAGAGAAAAGAGATAGAAAGGATCCTGACGCAGGCCGGTATTTCCTGGCGGGTGGACCGGACGAATCTGGAACAGGAGTATACAAGAAATAAGATCCGGCTGTCGATCCTGCCGCAGATGGAACGGGAACTGAACGGCCAGGCGGTAGAGCATATCTCCCGTGCGGCAGAGAGGCTCCGTCAGGTGCAGTCGTATCTGGAACGTGCTGCCGGAAGAGCGGCAGAGAAATGCATTTTCCGGGAGCCGGTTCCGGGCGGAGCTTCCTGCCAGGACGATGGCGGACCGGAGGAGAAGCAGAAGGGTTCATGGCCGGTTTGTATTTTGCTGCCGCCCTTTTTGGAGGAAGATGAGTTGATCCAGCGGGAACTGCTGCGGCGGGCGCTTGCCATGTGCGGCGGGCTTCGGGATGTGGGGGCGGTTCACATAGAGTCGCTGCTGAAACTGGCACAGATGGGCTGCGGCCGGGAGATCAGCCTGCCGGGAAATATCCGGGCAGTCCGGGAAAACCAGAAGATCCGCTTCGTTCCGGGGGACAGGGAAGCTGCCGGTGTGCGCAGCAGCCTGACAGATACCGATGCGCGGGAAAGCGGCGATATGTATGGCGGCCAGGAAGACAAAGATACGCGTGGCGG
>CAYLPF010000018.1:0-8434 GCA_964385485.1 uncultured Lachnospiraceae bacterium
GAGCCCGTACAGATGACGTTCCGCAAGCTGATCTGTACGAACAGCACCACCTGAATTAGCAGTCCGCAATGCTGAAAGGGTGGTGCTTTTTTAGTTCTACCCGGACGTCCCCCTGCATATATTGAACTAGTATATGCAGGGGGTCTTTTGATGGAAAAATTTGATCTATACAAGGATATTCAGATGAGGACAGGCGGCGAAATATACGTGGGCATCGTGGGCCCTGTGCGGACAGGGAAATCGACCTTTGTGAGAAAAGTCGTGGAGCACATGGTGCTGCCGGAGCTGAAGGATCAGGAGTATGACAGGGCCAGGGATGCGATGCCTGCCAGCGCCTCCGGGAAAACGGTCACGACGGTAGAACCAAAATTTATTCCAAGGGAGGCTGCCCGGATAGAGGTTGGGGATGGGACAGAGATGAAGCTGCGGTTTGTGGATTGTGTCGGTTTCCTTGTACCGGGAGCAGAGGGAGTGGAAGAAAACGGAGTTCCCCGTATGGTGAAAACACCGTGGCAGGAGCAGCCGATGGCCTTTGGCGAGGCCGCAAGGATCGGAACGCAGAAGGTGATCACGGATCATGCGACGATAGGCATCGTGATCACGACAGACGGCAGCTTTGGAGAATTGCCGCGAAACAGCTTTCTTGATGCGGAGAAGGAGGCTATTACACGGCTTCGGAAGATCGGCAAGCCGTTTCTTGTAATTGTAAACTCAGCCCGGCCGTATGGGGATGAGGCCAGAATGACGGCAGAATACCTGAACCGTACATATGGCGTGACAAGTATGATCCTGAACTGTGAGCAGATCGGGCCGAAGGATATACAGAACGTTTTTGAACAGTTTCTGCTGGAATTTCCGCTGACAAGAGTTGTTTTCCAGATACCGAAGTGGACGGAGACACTGGAAAATTCCCACTGGCTGAAACAGAACCTGTTCGAAGCTGCAAAGAAAACGATGTCAGGGCTTCATACCGTCAGGGATATTTATTCAGATTCAGTTGGCATGGAAAGCGAATACGTCAAAAAAACAAAGCTGGAAGGCGTGGATCTGTCAACCGGAAACGCGGAGCTTGATATACAGATGCAGGATTCGCTGTATTATCAGGTGCTCAGCGAGATGACGGGAACTGATATCGGAAGTGAATACAAACTTATTTCGATCGTCCGGGAAATGTCTGCCCTGAAAAAGGAATATGAAGCGGTGAGCAGCGCGGTGAATGCGGTCAGACAGACGGGGTACGGAGTCATCACGCCTCTGAAGGAAGAGATAAAGATGGAAGAGCCCGTCGTCATTCGTCAGGGAAATAAGTACGGCGTGAGGATAAAGGCGTTGTCACCATCCATCCACCTGATCAGGGCGGATATTGAAACGGAGATCGCACCTGTTGTCGGCAGTGAATCCCAGGCGCAGGATCTGATCGCATATATGAAGGAAAATGAGAATTCCGAGAATGGCGCATGGAACACATTGATTTTCGGGAAATCAATTGAACAGATGGTGGAGGAGGGAATTCGGACAAAGCTTTCATCCATCAGCGAAGAAAGCCAGCAAAAGCTGCAGGATACCATGAAGCGTATCGTCAACGAGTCCCGCGGCAGGATCATTTGTATCATACTGTGATACAGGCAGGCTTTGCGCTGCATCAGGAGCAAAATATCGATTACTGATATAGAAACAGGAAATCTGTTAAGGCAGGAGCTGATAATCTGTCCCAAAACCGGAATAATGCATTCCGACCGGGGAAATTTGTCAGTTTCTGTTTTTTATGCCATCGGAAGCCCTGGTCGGCTGAACTGTTAGTTTGCAGATGATTGTTGCATTCTGCGCCGTAAATTGTTTGACAAACTGTAATAAATATCATATAATATGAATGAAATGTTACAAAAAAGGGAATAAATTGTTACGCATGGAGGAAAAGCGTATGTACACACAGCACAGGAATAAAAGGAGATTTCTTTTTACAGCCGTATTGTTCCTATTGATGTTTTCGTGTATGACTGTTCAGGCAGAAGGCAAATGGAAGAAAAACTCAAATGGCACCTATTCTTACTATGAGGATGGAAAGATAGTTAAGAAAAAGTGGATCAAAACTGAGGAAGGAACGTATTACGTAAATTCGAATGGGCTGCGGCAGACCGGATGGCTTTATAAAGGGAAAAAATGGTATTATTTTTCTAAATCCGGGTTGCTGCTCAAAGATAAATGGATCAAGTACAAAAAGAACCTGTATTACGCAGGGGAAGACGGCGCTTTGTATGTAAACGGCATGCACCAGGTACGGGGCAAATATACGTATGCTTTCAGCAGCCGGGGCGTTGTATTGAAGGGGCGCCGTACATATAAGAAGAAGACTTATTATTTTGCTTCGGCCAATGGGCGTATGGTTACCAATAAATGGATCAAGACGAACGGCCAGTATTATTACTATGGTGAGACCGGAGCGATGGCCAAAAGCCAGTGGGTTGGCCGGTATTATGTCGGGAAGGCCGGTACCCGTCTGAAGAGCGCCTGGCAGGACGGTTGTTATCTCGGCAGCAATGGCAAAGCGTATGTGGGCCTGCACAAGATCGGCAAGTATTATTACTACTTTGATTCCACTACATACAAAAAGACTGTGAGTACGACCATTACAGTCAAAGGCAAGACGTACAAGTTCAACAGCGCAGGCCGCGGGACATTGATCGCGACGAATAATGTGCCGACGCCGAGTGTCGAAGTGGAGGATACCTATTATACGGATCCGGTGGTGGATGATGAGACGCTTCTTGCCGCGATCATTTACGCTGAAGCGGGCAATCAATCCTATACGGGCAAGGTTGCAGTGGGTATCGTGATTATGAACAGGATACACAGTTCCCTGTTTCCGGACAAGCTTCGGGAGCTGATTTACCAGAAGCAGCAGTTCCAGCCAGCCCGGGACGGCGCCCTGACAAAATCGCTGACATACCCGTCTCTTGTTGACGAGAAAAGCAAAAAGGCGGCAAAGACTGTACTGGAGCGTTTCCAGAACTACACAACCGGCACAAAGATATATATTAATATCGACGGGGAAAAAGAGCTGTTCCCTTATCTCTTCTTTATGACGTATCCGTCATACCAGAGACTCAAGCTGACTGATGAGTACGTGAAGATAGGAGATCATGTTTTCTTCATGTACTGGAAGTAGGATAGCAAAAATAATACATTTTTGAAGAGGATGAAATCGAACGTCTGATTGATTTTATCCTCTTCTTATGTTAGAATGCAAGGTGTGATTTGTGCCTCCGGATGACGGCGGCGGAATGGAGAATCTTATGAAAAAAGCTGACATATTGCTTGGCTTATCAGTAATTGCTGTCTGTGCGGTCATTTTTTTTCTGCGTTTTTCCTTCCAAAAGGAAGGGGCGTCTGTTATTATTGAGATCGATGGAGAAAATTTTGGGACATACCGTCTGGCAGATGAACAGGAGATCGATACGGGAAAAGGCAACCGTATATTGATAGAAAACGGTACGGTCCGGATGATAGAGGCGGATTGTCCGGATCATCTTTGTGTAAAGCAGGGGGAGATCAAAGCGGATGGCGAGATGATCGTCTGCCTTCCCAATAAGGTGATTGTCCGGGTCAGTGACGAGGCTGCCGCGGAGGAAAAAGAACGCCCGGATGTGATTGCGAATTAGGGATTTTTTTCAGACAAAGGATAGGGATTCATGGATCATGAGAAATAAAGTAGCGTATTTTGGCATATTTGCAGCGTTGGCTATGATACTCAGCTATATAGAATCGCTGTTTCCGTTTTTCTGGGGGATACCGGGAGTGAAGCTCGGGCTGGCGAACAGCATGTCACTGACGATCCTGTATCTTCTGGGAATACCTGCTGCATTCCTGATATCAGTCGTACGTATAGTACTTACCGGTTTTTTGTTTGGGAATGCATTTTCGATCATATACAGCCTTTCGGGCGCTCTGCTCAGTATGGCGGTAATGATACTGCTGAAGCGGACAAAAGCTTTTTCCATAGTGGGGATCAGCATGGCCGGAGGCATTTCTCATAATATCGGTCAGATCATTGCGGCGATTTTTCTGGTGGAAAACCTGAACCTTCTGTATTATCTTCCTGCGCTGCTTCTTTCCGGCCTGGTAACAGGAGCTGTCATCGGAGTTTTAAGCCGGGAGATCATAAAGCGGATGCCGGGCAGTATTCTGTCTGAATATGACAGCACGGGAGAGATTAAGTAGGGAAAAGTCAGAGGATGCGGAAGAGCCGGCAGAACGTATAACAGTATGCAAAGTAAGCTTACACAACAGTCTGGCCGGAAAACGAGTACAGCACGGAGAAGAGGAAACGGTATGATAGCATTTTTACAGGGAATAGTTGTGGATGTTACTGAATCAAAAGTGATCCTTGATGTGAACAGCATAGGCTTTCAGGTTTTTATATCGTCCAGGGATGCCGGGGCGATGCCGGGACGGGGAGAAGAGGTGCGCATTTATACGTACTTGAATGTAAAGGAAGATGCCATGCAGCTTTTTGGATTTCTGTCGCGGGATGACCTTGAGATGTATAAGCTGCTGCTGGGTGTGAGCGGGATCGGGCCGAAGGCGGCTTTGGGCATATTTTCTGTACTGACAGCGGACGATCTGCGGTTTGCGGTGCTGTCTGATGATGTGAAGACGATAACGAAGGCTCCGGGTATCGGGGCGAAAACAGCCAAAAAGCTGATCCTTGACCTGAAGGATAAGCTGAGCCTTGAGGATGCATTTGAGAGGAAGCTGGCCGGAGCAGCTGTCCCGGCATCTGAGAATGAGGCCAATAGCGCAAAGGATGAGGCAGTGCAGGCGCTCGCAGCGCTGGGGTATTCCAACAGTGACGCGCTGAAAGCAGTGCGAAGGGCAGAGGTTACGGAGGATATGGACACTGAGACGATCCTGAAGCTTGCACTGAAGCAGATGGCATTCTTATGATCGAGGGAAGAGTATGGCTAAGAGAATTATTACCACCGATTCGACGGAAGAGGATATCCGGCTTGAGCCGGGGCTTCGTCCCAGACTTTTAAGTGAATACATAGGGCAGGAGAAAGCAAAAAGCACGCTGAAGATTTTTATTGAAGCAGCAAAGCAGAGAGAAGATTCTCTGGATCATGTCCTGTTCTACGGCCCGCCGGGACTTGGGAAGACGACGCTGGCGTGTATTGTAGCCAACGAGATGGATGTGAACATCAAGATAACCTCAGGACCGGCCATTGAGAAGCCGGGGGAAATGGCTGCTATCCTGAATAATCTTCAGGAGGGGGACATCCTGTTTGTTGATGAGATACACCGCCTCAACCGCCAGGTTGAGGAAGTCCTTTACCCGGCTATGGAGGATTTTGCAATTGATATCATGATCGGTAAGGGAGCTGCAGCACGCTCTGTCCGCCTGGATCTTCCGCATTTTACTTTAATCGGCGCAACGACCAGAGCCGGAATGCTGTCGGCACCTTTGAGGGATCGGTTCGGTGTGGTGAACCATTTGGAATACTATTCTGAAAAGGAGCTGCAGACCATTGTTCTGCGTTCGGCAGCCGTCCTGGGTGTTCCGATAGACAACCGGGGGGCATTGGAGATCGCCCGCCGTTCCAGGGGAACGCCGCGTGTGGCGAATCGTATGCTGAAGCGTGTCAGGGATTATGCACAGGTGCGGTATGATGGCAAGATCTCTTCGGCGGTTGCGTCGGAGGCTCTTGACCTGCTGGAGGTGGACCGTTACGGCCTGGACCGGATCGACCGGAAAATCCTTGAGCTGATGATCGACAAATTCGGAGGCGGCCCGGTCGGCCTCGATACGCTGGCGGCGGCTATCGGGGAGGATTCCGGTACAATTGAGGATGTATATGAGCCGTACCTGATCAAAAACGGATTTCTGAACCGTACGCCAAAGGGACGTGTTGTCACGGATTTTGCGTACCGGCACCTCGGCCGTGAGAAATAAGTATTGTAATTATGGTCAATTTGTTTATAATGTAATAAGAAGTTCACCTGCTTGCAGAAGTGAACTTCACAGCTTAACGAGCAGCTTTGCTGCGAGTGGAGTAAGTTGGTTAAATAAATCATAAGATGAATGGAAAGGAATGCCATATGTCATCCAAGAATACCACACAGGTAATTATAGCTGGTAAAATATATACCCTGAGCGGATATGAAAGTGAGGAGTATCTGCAGCGTGTAGCGACGTATCTGAACGCTAAGATATCTGAGCTTAAGAATATGGACGGATATCACAGACTCTCTCCGGAGCTTAAAAATATTTTGCTCAATTTGAATACAGCCGACGATTATTTCAAGATGAAAAAGAAAGTAGAAGAGCTGGAGCAGGAGCTGACTTCGAAGGACAGAGAGATTTACGATTTCAAGCATGAACTGATCACAGCGCAGATAAAGCTGGAAAACGCAGAAAAGGAAGTACAGTCACTGGAAGAGAAGAATGCTCAGCTTCAGAAGGAAAATATTCAGTTGGATACAAGGCTGGAGAATCAGAATAAACAGTAAGAGGTCGGCTGCAATTATTTGCATATACTTTTCTTTTTTCGGAAGAAGTTATGGAGATCGTTGCAGCTTGTTTTTTGTATCATAAGAAACTTCGTTCCCTATGACACAAAACGCTCTGTGTGGATGCGCACAGCACATTTTTATAAAGCAATGGGACAGATGACTGCCAGCAGGCATTTGTCGGTTGCCGCGATACCAGGAGAATCCTTCGAAGTGCGTCTCTTCAGGTATGCGCGAAGGAGGATATATGGTTGAATTACTTGCGCCGGCCGGCTCTTTTGAAAGCCTTCGCGCCGCAGTAAATGCAGGCGCGGATGCGGTCTATATCGGGGGCAGGATGTTTGGAGCCAGGGCATATGCGGAAAATCCGGATGAGGATCAGCTGATACAGGGAATCGAATACTGCCATCTCCATCATCGGAAGCTTTATATGACGGTCAATACATTGCTGAAAGAAGAAGAGCTTACGGCGCTGCTGTATCAGTATCTGCTGCCATTTTATAAGAGCGGGCTGGACGGGGTGATCGTGCAGGATCTCGGCGTACTGCGTTTTGTGCGGCAGCATTTTCCGGGGATGGAAATTCACGCCAGTACACAGATGACAGTTACCAGCCCTGAAGGTGCGGGCCTTCTCAGAGATCTGGGGATCACGAGGGTCGTACCGGCCAGAGAGCTTTCCCTGAAGGAGATCCGCAGTATCATTGATGAAACGGGAATTGAAGTGGAGACTTTTATCCATGGCGCCATGTGTTATTCCTATTCCGGGCAATGCCTGTTCAGCAGCATGCTGGGCGGGAGAAGCGGCAACAGAGGACGGTGCGCGCAGCCCTGTCGTCTGCCTTACCGCGTCTGGGATCAGACGGGCAATGAATGCTCAGCTTATCTGCTCAGTATGAAGGATCTGTGTACCATAGATCTGATTCCGGATCTGATCGACGCCGGGATCGCATCGATGAAGATCGAGGGCCGGATGAAACGGGCCGAGTATACGGCAGGGGTAGTAAGCATTTACAGGAAATACATTGATATGTACCGGGAACATGGCCGTCAGGGCTATCACGTGTCTGAGGAGGATGTACGGATATTGCAGGATCTGTACAACCGGGGCGGCTTTTCTCAGGGATATTACAGGATGCACAATGGCAGGGAGATGATGGCGATGTCCCGACCCAACCATCAGGGAACAAAGGCCGCCGTGATCAAACGTGCCGGGAATGGCGAGGTACAGGCCGCCGCGCTGGAGCAGCTTCACAAAGGGGATGTGCTGGAGCTTGGAAAAGACCGGGAGATTACCCTGTCATGTGATGTGAAAAAGAATGCATTGTTTCCAATCAGGGCGCCCAGGGCATCGTTCCGGCCGGGCAGCGTGATCTACAGGACAAGAAACGATTACCTGCTTCGAAAGCTGAATGAGACTTATATAATAAGAGATTGCAAAGAAAAAATTAAGGGTGATTTAAGAATTTCCTGCGGCTCACCTGCTATACTGAAAGTATGGAATAAAAAGGTATGCGTGACAGTTACAGGAGAAGCTGCGGAGACTGCCGAGAAGAATCCTGCCACGGAGGAATCCGTGCGAAAGCAGATGATAAAGACCGGAAACACGCCCTTCGAATTCGAATCTCTTACTATTTCGCTGGATGAGGGTCTGTTCGTATCGGTGCGCAGCCTCAATGAGCTGAGGCGGAGCGCCCTGGCAAAGCTGGAGCAGACAATACAGGAAAAGTTCCGGAGAGAAGAATACAGCAGGTTCACAGGGGAAGAAGATAACAAAGAAAACAGGAGAGCGGTTTATCAGCGAGGCATATCCCATGCAGCGCCAGAATATAAGCTGAATGTCTCGGTGATGTCCCGCAGCCAGCTTGAGGCGGTTCTTTCTGTTCCGGATGTGGATATTGATACGATATACCTGGATACGATGCTTTTC
>CAYLPF010000018.1:8534-10565 GCA_964385485.1 uncultured Lachnospiraceae bacterium
GCTGTTTGAGACGGACAGTATAAAACGGGTGATGAGACTGGCAGACGGATTTTTGCTGCACACCATCGATGAGCTGTCCTATTTCAGAAAATTTGCAGCAGAGAACTGTCCTGCGGCAGAGCTGATCGCGGATGACAATTTTTATGCTTATAATCATCAGGCAGAGCTTTTTTTGAGGGAACATGGCATAAGCAGGACGGTACTTCCGTCGGAGCTGAATTACAGAGAGCTTATGAAGCTGGGGGCAGAGGGAAAAGAACTGATCGTTTATGGATATCAGCCGCTGATGCATTCAGCCCAGTGTATTCAGAAAAACATCTCCGGATGTACAAGGGTTCCAGGGATCCTTTATCTGATGGATCGGAAAAACGCCGGATTTCCTGTTTTGAACCGTTGTCATCTTTGCTGTAACACAATATACAACAGCGTTCCGCTTCAGCTTGGCGGATGCCGCAGCGAGCTGATGGCTCTTTCACCGTCCTTCCTCAGACTGTCCTTTACAGTGGAGCCGGCAAAGGATGTGAAACGTATTCTGCGGCAGTATCACGGCCTGTTGTTTGCAGAACATTCTGCATATGATCCAGATCGGAAGGATACACGAGGACACTTCAAAAGGGGAGTGGAGTAATACATGACGAATCTTATTATTCAGGTTTCAAAATATCTTATTATTATTCTGATGGCTCTGTATACATTTCAAAGCTATACAGTCTTTCACAAGAAAGACGATGAGGCCAGGGAATATCTGTTCTTGCGGCAGAATATGCTGATGTTTGTGATGCATTTTGTGGCGTTTACCGTACTGTACCTTGAGATGTCGGAGACCACCCTGCTGCTGTTTTATGGTGCGCAGGTCATATATCTGGCGGCGGTGCTGGTGCTGTTCCGCAACCTGTACCCGCTGGCATCCAGGCTTCTGATCAACAATATGTGCATGCTGACCTGCATCGGTTTCATCATGATAACGAGACTGTCCTATGACCAGAGCATCAAGCAGTTCAAAATCGCGGTATTATCTACGGTGGTGGCGCTGCTGATCCCGATCATCATACGGAAGCTTCGGTTTATTACGAAGATGTACTGGCTGTATACACTCGTAGGCATTGGCCTGCTGGCCCTGGTAGCTATTGCTGCCCGTTCTACATATGGTGCAAAGCTTTCCTTCAATCTTGGCGGGATTTCCATTCAGCCCTCCGAATTTGTAAAGATCATTTTCGTATTCGCGATCGCCGGGCTTCTGACTCACGCCCGGGACTTCAGAAGGATCGTGATCGCCACGGCACTTGCGGCGCTTCACGTGCTGATCCTTGTGGTTTCGAAGGATCTTGGCAGCGCACTGATCTTCTTTGTCACGTATCTTGTGATGCTATTTGTGTCAACAAGGAATCCGTTTTATGTGCTGGCGGGGATCCTCTCAGGTTCTGTGGCGGCGGTAGGCGCGTATTATCTGTTCGCCCATATCAGAGTCCGGGTACACGCATGGCAGGATCCGTTTCAGGATTATCAGGGAGGCGGTTATCAGATATGCCAGTCCCTGTTCGCTATCAGCGCCGGAAGCTGGTTCGGGACAGGACTGTGCCAGGGGTCTCCCGGGGCGATCCCCTTTGTGGAGCAGGATATGATGTTTTCAGCGATCGTGGAGGAACTGGGAAGCATCTTTGGTATTTGTCTGATCCTTGTGTGCATGAGTTGTTTTATCATGTTTGTCAATATTTCCATGCAGCTTACAAACCGCTTTTACAGGCTGGTGGCTGTGGGGCTTGGCACCACATATGCGACGCAGGTTTTTCTGACTGTAGGCGGCGGGATCAAGCTGATCCCGCTGACGGGAGTCACCTTCCCGCTGGTCAGCTACGGCGGCAGCTCCATGCTTAGCACCTTTATCATGTTTGCCATTGTGCAGGGGCTTTATATGCTGCAGCGGGATGAAGAGGTGAAAAACGAGCAGAAGCGGTTTTTGCAGGAACAGCAGCGATTTGAGCAGCAGATGGGAAACGGATATTACGGGCCATACCAGAACGGCGCTCCATA
>CAYLPF010000018.1:10665-12456 GCA_964385485.1 uncultured Lachnospiraceae bacterium
CGCCGCAGCGTGCCGTATCAGGATAATGGATATGCAGATGCTCAGATGGATAATTATAACACATATGGAGGTAATGGATATGAAGAAGGGCAGCAGCCGTACCCGCCGTACGAAGGCGGACAGAGACAGCAGCCGTACAGCGAATATGATGGATCAAGATACGAATACTACAGGGATGATGACGGATACGGAGAATACGACCCGTACTGGGACGAAACAGACGAATAGTTCCCGGCAGAGCGGGAAGATCCCGGTTAAGGTCAAGGAGGTTTATTTTGAGCAGGAGCCGGAACCGGTGACGGGGAAGGGCAGGAATACGGAGCTTGGCATCGTGACGTACACCTTTGTTTTTCTGTTTTTGCTGCTGATCGGTTACCTTTCCTATATTATCGTTTTTAAATCGGATGAGCTGAATTCCAATTCCTACAATACAAAGCAGGATGCCAATACGGACAAATACATCAGAGGGTCTATTCTTTCGGCTGACGGAAGCGTTCTGGCCAGAACGGATGTTTCAGAGAGCGGGGAGGAGACGAGAGTGTATCCGTATGCCAATGTTTTTTCACATATTATCGGATATTCCTCAAATGGGAAGTCCGGGCTGGAGGCCAGCAGCAACTATGATCTTCTTACCTCCCATGCATCTGTTCTGTCACAGCTCAAGGATGAAGCTGAAAATGAGAAGATGATGGGGGATTCCGTGGTGGTGACATTAAATGCCGCGCTCCAGAATGCGGCATATGAAGCGCTGGGAGGATATAACGGGGCAGTGGTGGCTCTTGAGCCTGATACGGGGAAAATACTTGCCATGGTGTCAAAACCTGATTATGACCCGAATACCATTGAGGATATCTGGGAAAGCCTCATAACAGACAGTACAAGCAGCGTTCTTCTGAACAGGGCGACACAGGGGCTGTATCCTCCTGGTTCGACCTTCAAAATATTGACCACTCTGGCATTTATGCGGCAGCAGCCGGGCAGCTTCGAAAGCTTTCAGTATGATTGTACCTCGAAGTATACGGTGGACGATGTCACGATCAACTGTTACAATAATTCAGCCCATGGGCAGGAGGATCTGAAGGGGGCCTTTGCCCATTCCTGCAATACGGCCTTTGCCACCATAGGAATGGAACTGGATAATGAGGATTTCAAATCACTGTGCGAGGAATTTTTATTCAATAAGTCTCTTCCTACTGCGATGCAGCACAGCACCTCACAGTTTACCCTGGATGAGGATTCTTCCTACGGAGAGATGATGACGACGGCAATCGGTCAGGGAGATACGCTGGTTACGCCGCTTCATATGGCGCTTATTACAGCTACCGTGGCAAACGGCGGCATTATGATGCGCCCTTATTGTGTTGACCACATCGAGACGTACGACGGCGATACAGTGTCAAAAACAAGCCCGTCCAAATACAAGCGTCTGATGACGACAGAAGAGTCGCGTCTTCTGACGGAATATATGCAGGAGACTGTAACAAACGGTACGGCGACGGCGCTGGGATGGTACAATTTTTCAGTGGCCGGAAAGACCGGCTCTGCGGAGTATGTTTCCAACGGATATGAAGGAACGCATTCCTGGTTTGTAGGCTTTTCCAATGTGGAGAATCCTGACCTTGTGGTAGCAGTCATTGCCGAGGACGGCGGTACAGGCAGCGAGACAGCGGTTCCCATTGCTTCACAGGTATTTCAGGCGTATTACAACATTTACGGATATTGACTGCGTCAAAAGAACCGTTTTTTGTTCCTTAGAACCCTGAGCCGGATTTACAGAACCCGGATTTATAA
>CAYLPF010000019.1:0-3258 GCA_964385485.1 uncultured Lachnospiraceae bacterium
TCATGGCCTGTTGTTTTTCCGATATAGATGAGCAGCACGGACATCAGTGTGGCCGGAATGACGGTGGCGGCGGTGAAGGCGGTGCTTGCCTTGTAGCGCATCATCTGTTTTTCACGGCGCTGGAAATAAAAGATGCTGGTGTGCGCATATGTATAGAGAAAAGCAATATACATCATGAAATCTGTCATGGAGCAAAAACGCTGAAGCGGCTCCTTAAAAATAAGAAAGATGATAAAGAATACGCTGATAGAGATGTAGGAAAGCGTCTGCACGCTGGAAACGTATTCGTTAAATCGTTCTTTGACATCGTATTTTGCCCGCTCCACGCTCCGCCAGAGACAAAGGGACATGGCAGGCGCAAAGATCAGAAGCCAGGATTCAAAGATCTTGATCTGGTTATACTGCGGCTGAGAGAGGAGCCGCGTATAGACCGGGGTCATCAAAAAGGTGATGCCGCGGACAAAAAGCTGGGCGAAGATATAGAAGACGCCGGCTTTAAACGCGGTCTTATTCAGCGATTGTTTGCTTGTTTTTTCAGACATGGATAAAAATGCCTCCCCATTATGGATGATCCGTATTGTATCACTTCACAGCGCAGACAAAGCAGCGCAGCTTTCCGTTGGGATCAGGAGGGATAACGTCGAGCCATTTGATCTTAATGCGGAACTCGTCTCCGTAGAGCTGCGCAAGCCGCTCGCGGAAAAAGCCGGAAATCTCATCGTCCGTATAAGTCATATCCTGGGGATCCCGGACGAGTTCTACCCGCAGGTCATGAAAGGATTCCTGGACGTAGCGGAACTGGGCGATGCCGGTAATGCCGTTGGGAATCTTGCGGAGCTCCAGCACAGAAGTATCCTCGCCGTTTTCGTGGCGCACCATATCGTTCAGACGGCCATGGATCTTTGTAATGTACCGGATCCCGTCCTTTACATAGGAAGAGGCCATATCTCCGATATCGTAGTTGATGATCGGAAAGTCCGTCTTGTAAAGGGGGGTGATGATAACGCGCCCCTCGTCGGCAAGATGTCCCTCACTGTCATATATATTTACGACATGAGTATCATTGCAGATGTCGTAGTAATCGTTGCCGGGGCGTTTGATGATACAGCTTCCCGTCTCGTCGCTGCCGTAAGCGTCCACGAGGCCGGGGCCGAAGGTCTTTTCCAGAATATTCCTTGTGATCTCATCTACCATCTCACTGACCGGAATATACCATTTGGGCTGGTGAACCGAAAGGCCATGCTGCTGCGCGTAAAGGGCGATCCGCACGATGCAGTTTTTGCGAAGGCAGATCAGGTCGGGAGCGTACTCATTCAGCTCCTGAATTACTTCCCGGGTACCGTCGCCGACACATCTTTTTTCAGATAAAATGCGGCGCTGCAGGATCCCGAAGCGCTGTATGAAGGAGTCGCGGCTCTTTTTTTCGGAGCGGTAACTGGATTCAAAGGAAATCATCTTTCCGAAAAAAGGATTGTATCCAAAGGACATCAGAATACGGATCCAGCTTGCGTTTGCACACGCATGCTCCCGCTGTGACTGGTAAAGGCGAAGCGGGATACCGGTGGAGCCGCTGGTGCTGGTGGCGTCCCATAAGTCCCGGGTTTTCGGATTGGCATCATACAGCTCCTTCATCCAGACGCGAAGCTCGTCCTTTGTGATGACTGGGAATTTTGCCAGATCCTCACTGCAATGGAAATCCTCCGGCGTCAGATGATTCTCATCAAAACGCTGACGGTAGAAGGGGATCTCATAAGCGCGTTTCATTAATTTATGTACGTTGCGGTTCTGCACAGCCCTGGCTTTCTGCGGATTGGCAGAAAGACTTTTATCCAGCTTCAGCAGATACCAGAGAATAGAAAGGTTCATCAGTTTTTTCTGTATTTGAAAGCTCATATAAGGTTCTCCTTTATTTCATCCGTAACCGTCAGGTATCCATTGAAGAAGCGTGCGGCCCTGGAATCTGACGTTGACAGATAGAAGTATAGCAGAATTCCGGATATGTTACAAGAAATTAGAACTATTAATTAAAATTTCAGAATTTCAAGGGTTAAAAAACCATACAAAGTGTGATAAGATTTAGAACATATAGAGGCTGGAGAAGAAAAAGGCAGGAAGAGGTTTGAAACATGGAAAAATATGAAGAGATGAATCAGCCGAAAAAAGAAAGCAAGGATCTGTGGAGAAGCATAAAGGCGATCCGGCAGAAAGTAAATAAGACTAAGGTGATCCCGGAGGAGTATTGCATCCCGGACAATATTATTCCGATGAAGCGTTATGCGCCCGGGCTTGACAGCGGCCTGTCCCAGCAGCAGGTAGAGGAACGGATCTCTCAGGGGGCAGTGAACTGTGCAGTGGGGTCTCCGTCCAAATCAAAAAAGGAGATCATATACAGCAATATTTTTACGTATTTCAATCTTATCTTTTTTGTGATCGCCATACTGCTGATACTTGTGCGTTCGTTTCGGGATCTGACTTTCCTTCCGGTCATTATTGCCAACACGCTGATCGGTATCTTTCAGGAGCTGCGTTCTAAGAAGGTACTCGACAACCTGAGTATCCTGAATGCGCCGAAGAGCACTGTCCTGCGTGACGGACAGAAGAAAGTGATTCCTGCCGAGGATATTGTGCTGGATGATATTGTTATTTTTTCTGCAGGTAATCAGATCCCGGCGGATGCGGTGGTGGAGGATGGCGAGCTCCTCGTCAATGAGTCGCTGATCACGGGAGAAGCGGATCAGATATCCAAAAAAGCCGGGGATGCGCTGCTTTCCGGCAGCTTTGTAGTATCCGGCGAGTGCCGGGCCAGGATCGAGAAGGTGGGGAAGGATTCCTACGTATCCCAGCTTACTCTGAAAGCAAAGGCTATGAATGATGAAGAGGTTTCGGAGATGATCCGATCCCTTGACAGACTTGTAAAGATCATAGGCGTGATCATTATTCCGATTGGGGTTATCCTGTTCAGCCAGCAGTATTTTATCAATAGCACGTCGCTGCAGGAGAGCGTGACCGCTACGGTTGCGGCTATTATAGGGATGATACCCGAGGGCCTGTACCTGCTTGCCAGCGTTGCTCTGGCGGTCAGCGTCATGCGGCTTGCTACGCAGAAGGTACTCGTACACAATATGAAATGTATTGAGACGCTGGCCCGTGTGGATGTCCTCTGTGTCGATAAAACAGGAACGATCACAGACAATACGATGACCGTGAAGAAGATCCTTCCTCTGCGCTCCCGGCCGGATACTGCGGGTCAGCAGCCGG
>CAYLPF010000019.1:3358-12379 GCA_964385485.1 uncultured Lachnospiraceae bacterium
CAGCAGCCGGATATTGCGGAGCGGGTAGCGGATGGTGAAGTGAAGTGTACTGCGCCGGAAAAGCAGGATGTTGAAGGGAAGAGTGATGTACCGGAGGAGATCGCCGCTTTTACGGCGGAAGAGGCTGCCGAGCTGGAGATGGCGGTAGGTGATTTCGCAGCAGCCATGGCGACGGACAATATTACGATGAAAGCTGTCAAGGACTATTTCCGCAAACGCAGCGGCAAGCGTCCGGAGAAGGTGTTTCCTTTCTCTTCAGCGCTGAAGTACAGCGGCGCTGCTTTTGAGGATGCGAACTATGTAATGGGAGCGCCGGAATTTATTCTTCGTGAAACATACGGCCAGTATGTCTCCCAGATCGAGCGGTGGAGCCATCAGGGCTACCGTGTCCTTGTCTTTGCAAAATACAGCGGCGTACTGACAGGAGAAGCGCTGACGGAACCGGTGGAGCCTATGGGGATGATACTTCTGACGAACCCGATCCGTGAAAATGCGAAGGAGACCTTTGCGTATTTTGCGAATCAGGGCGTAGAGATCAAGGTCATCTCAGGAGACAATCCGGTTACGGTATCGGAGGTGGCAAAGGAAGCGGGCATAAAAAATGCCGGCACATATGTGGATGCCTCTACGCTGACGGATGAAAATGAGGTCCGGGAAGCGGCGGATAAGTACACGATATTCGGCCGGGTGACGCCGGATCAGAAGCGGCTGCTGGTCAGTGCGCTGAAGAATGCCGGACATACCGTAGCCATGACCGGTGACGGAGTGAACGATGTGCTGGCTTTGAAGGATGCAGACTGCAGTATTGCGATGGCTTCCGGCAGCGATGCCGCCGCACAGGTGGCGCAGCTCGTGCTTCTGGAATCCGATTTTTCCAAAATGCCTTCTGTTGTGGCTGAGGGAAGACGTGTTGTCAATAATATCGAGCGGACGGCCAGTCTCTTCCTTGTAAAAAATATTTTCTCCCTGTTTCTGTCGATACTGTCCATCCTGCTGATGGTCAATTATCCGCTGGAGCCGTCGCAGATATCTCTCATCAGCATGTTTACGATAGGTATCCCGGCATTCGTGATGTCGCTGGAGCAGAATACAGACCGTATCAGGGGACATTTCCTGAGCAACGTCCTGTTCAAGGCGCTGCCGGGAGGACTGACGGACTTTATTGTTGTCAGCGCTCTGTATCTGTTCTGTATGGAATTCAGTGTCAGCGCGGATGATGTTTCCACGTCGTCAACGATCGTTCTGGCGATTGTTGGACTGATGATCCTGTATCAGATCGCGTCCCCGATGACGAAGTATCACTGGTTCCTGTGGTTTGGCATGGCGGCGGGGCTGCTTTACTGTATGATTTTTGTCAGCAATATTTTTGCGATCACAAGTATTTCCAAAAAATCCGTGATGCTTCTCGTTATTTTTGCGATCATCACAGAGCCGATATTCCGTTATTTAAGCATTGGGATCAAGAAGCTTTCCGTTATTTATATGCGCAGAAAGCAAAAGCAGCGGACAGCGTAGCAGATTTTAGTGGATTTTGATGGAGATTGCTGGTATACTTGAATCATTAAAACATGTAAGGAGAAAGACGATGAAAAGAGTTCTTTTGAAACTGAGCGGCGAAGCGCTGGCCGGGGATAAGAAAACCGGTTTTGACGAGCCCACTGTCACAAAGGTGGCAAAGCAGGTAAAGGTGCTGGCGGATCAGGGCATGGAGATCGGCATCGTGATCGGCGGAGGTAATTTCTGGAGAGGACGTTCCAGTGAAAATATTGACCGCACGAAGGCAGATCAGATCGGTATGCTGGCTACAGTGATGAACTGCATTTATGTTTCGGAGATTTTCCGTTCAGTCGGGATCAGGACTGCCGTTATGACGCCGTTCACCTGCGGGGCATTTACGGAGCTGTTTTCCAAGGACAGGGTAAAGGAATATTTCTCCGGAGGCACAGTTATCTTCTTTGCGGGAGGGACAGGGCATCCGTATTTTTCCACAGATACGGCAACGGTGCTTCGGGCGGTCGAGATCGAGGCAGAGGTGATACTGCTGGCAAAGTCTGTTGACGGCGTGTATGACAGTGACCCGAAGGATAATCCCAACGCTGAGAAATACGATGAAATATCGATCCAGGAGGTCATTGACAGGAAGCTGGGCGTTGTGGATATGACGGCTTCTATCATGTGCATGGAGAATCATATGCCGATGCTGGTATTCGGGCTGAATCAGGAGAACAGCATTGTGAATACTGTGAACGGGATACTGAACGGTACAAGAGTTACCGTCTAAGCAATAATTCAAACCGGTACTGTCCGGAAGGTGATATTGATTACAGGAGGAAAAGAAAAATGGATGAAAGAATTAAATTGTTTGACGAAAAGATGACGAAGACGTACAATAACCTTCTCGGTGAGTTCGCGACTGTCCGTGCAGGACGCGCCAATCCGAATGTGCTGAATAAGATAAGGGTTGATTACTACGGAACGCCGACACCGCTCCAGCAGGTGAGCAATATCACAGTGCCGGAGCCAAGAGTCCTCCAGATCCAGCCATGGGAGGCTTCCATGGTCAAGAAGATTGAGAAAGCGATCCTGACATCGGATCTCGGCATCAATCCGTCCAATGATGGCCGTATCATTCGCCTGATATTCCCGGAGCTTACGGAAGAGCGCAGAAAGGATCTTGTAAAAGATATCAAAAAGAAAGGCGAGGCAGGCAAGGTGGCTGTCCGAAATATCAGAAGAGACGCAAATGATTATCTTAAGAAGCTGGGTAAGACGCCGGATGTTTCTGAGGATGAGGTAAAGGATCTTGAGGATAAGATTCAGAAGATGACGGATAAGTACATCAAGGAAATCGACAAAGCAGTGGAAGAAAAATCAAAAGAGATTCTCACAGTATAAAGAAAGATCAGGGGGCTGCGCCATGCCCCCTTTTTTTCCGTAAAGAGGGAGGAACGAGTTATGGTAATTCCGCAGCACGTTGCGATTATTCTGGATGGAAACGGCCGGTGGGCGAAGAGCAAGGGGATGCCCCGTAATTACGGCCATGTGCGCGGCGCAAAAAATCTGGAGATCATTTGCGAGGATGCGTACAATATGGGGATCAAATACCTGACAGTGTATCTTTTTTCCACAGAGAACTGGAAGCGTTCCAGGGAAGAGGTGGACGCTTTGATGAAGCTGTTCCGAAGCTATACGAAGACGTGTATCAAGACGGCCCGGGACAACAATATGAAGGTACGTGTCCTGGGGGATCCGTCGGCGCTGGAGCCTGACCTGCAGGAAAGTCTCAGAAGGCTGGTGGATACCTCAAAGGATAATACGGGATTGAATTTTCAGATCGCGATCAATTACGGCAGCCGGGATGAGATTGTGCGGGCGATCCGGAGACTTGCGTCAGACTGCCTGGAGGGACGGTTTGCGCCGGAGGATATCACTGAGGAACAGTTTGCGGGGTATCTTGACACGGCAGGTATTCCGGATCCTGATCTGCTGATCCGCACAAGCGGGGAGCAGCGGCTTTCCAATTATCTGATGTGGCAGCTGGCGTACACGGAATTTTATTTTACGGATGTGCCCTGGCCGGCTTTTACAAAAGAGGATCTTCAGAAAGCCATCGAAAAATATAACGCACGCGAAAGGCGTTACGGCGGCATCAAGGAGGAATAACGATGTTTCGGACAAGATTGATTAGTGGAATCGTGCTGGTAGCCATCGCACTGGCAGTCATTATCACAGGAGGACCTGTGCTGGCGGTGACGCTGTTCGCGATTTCAGTTATCGGATTGGAGGAGCTGTATCGGGCGCTTGGGATTGAGGACGGAAAGATTTCCCCGTTGGCAGCGGTGGGGTTTTTGGGCTGTCTGATTTATTATATAATAGTATTTTTGAATCTTACGGCATATACTATGACAGTGCTGATCGCGCTTCTGATCCTGTTCATGGCAGTTTATGTTTTTACATATCCGCGCTATAAGTCGGATCAGGTCACAGGCGCGTTTTTCGGAGTGGTGTATGTGGCTGTGATGCTTTCCTATATTTTTGAGCTTCGCCGGATGGAGAACGGCAAATTCCTCGTATGGCTCATTTTTCTGGCTTCCTGGGGCTGCGATACGTGTGCGTATTGTGTCGGTATGCTGATCGGTAAACATAAAATGTCGCCGAAGCTGAGCCCGAAAAAATCCGTCGAGGGTGCTGTGGGCGGCGTAGTGGGAGCTGCGCTTCTTGGAGTGATTTACGCTGCGGCTGTCACAGGATATATGGGAGTGGAAAGCAATCATATGGTAAGCTTCGGCGTGATCTGCGCGGCGGGAGCCCTGATTTCCATGGTGGGTGATCTGGCGGCTTCCGCGATAAAGCGCAATCATGGGATCAAGGATTACGGAAAACTGATCCCGGGACATGGCGGGATCCTGGACCGGTTCGACAGCGTGATTTTTATCGCTCCGGTTATTTATTATCTGGCGCAGATATTTATGTCATAGGAACCCCCATGCGCTTTGAACGTACCACTGCGCATGAAAGTATTACCGCGCATGGGTGCATCCCTGAACTCAGTTTTCTGCTTCGCAGAAAAGGGTACTTTCATAGGAAACTTCGTCTCCTATGACATAAAAACGCTCCGCGAGGATGCGCACAGATGCATAAGGTATTTTATGTAAAAAACCTGCGGGGTAATATGATACCATCATTATAAGAAAGGAAACGGGATACAAATGAAGACGATAGCAATTCTTGGATCAACAGGCTCGATCGGTACGCAGACGCTGGAGGTAGCCCGGGCAAATGGAGATATCCGGGTTGCGGCGCTGGCAGCCGGGAAAAATATTAAATTGCTGGAACGGCAGATCCGGGAGTTCAGGCCGCGCCTTGCAGCGGTATGGGAAGAGAAGGACGCAAAAGAGCTGCGCACGTCGGTAGCCGATATGCAGGTGGAGATCCTCTCCGGGATGGATGGGCTGAAGGCTGTAGCTGTATGCGAAGAAGCGGAAATACTTGTGACGGCGATTGTTGGCATGATAGGGATTTTACCGACGATCGAGGGGATCAGGGCGGGAAAGGACATTGCCCTGGCAAATAAGGAAACGCTTGTCACAGCGGGCCATATCATTATACCGCTGGCCGGAGAATGTGGTATAAAGATCCTGCCGGTGGACAGCGAGCACAGCGCGATCTTCCAGGCGCTGAACGGCGAGGACAAAAAAGAAATTGATAAGATCCTTCTGACAGCTTCGGGCGGGCCTTTCCGCGGACGAAGCTTCGAAGAGCTGCGCAGCGTCCGGGTGGAGGATGCATTGAAGCATCCGAACTGGGCGATGGGGCAGAAGATCACGATAGATTCCGCCAGCATGGTAAATAAAGGACTTGAGGTAATGGAGGCCAGATGGCTGTTCGGTACAGGACTTGACCAGATACAGGTAGTCATACAGCCTCAGAGTGTGATCCATTCTATGGTACAGTTCAAAGACGGAGCTGTTATTGCACAGCTTGGGACACCGGATATGAAGCTGCCCATCCAGTATGCCCTGTACTATCCGAATCGGCGTTTCCTGGCGGGTGAACGGCTGGATTTTGCGAAGCTTGGCAGCATCACCTTTGAGAATCCCGATATGGAGACTTTTAAGGGGCTGGCTTATGCTTTTGAAGCGGCGAGGACGGGTGGTTCCATGCCTACGGTGTTTAACGCGGCGAATGAGCGGGCAGTGAGCAAATTCCTGGATCGGAAGATCGGTTTTACGGATATATATGAGATCATACGTTACTGCATGGATGCACATCAGGTGATAAAGGAGCCGGATGTGAAGCAGATCCTTGATACAGAGCAGAGTGTGTACGAATTAATTGAAAGCAGGTGGTAATTTGAAGATCATCATAGCGCTTCTTATCTTCAGCGTTATTATAATCATACATGAGCTTGGCCATTTTCTTCTGGCGAAGGCAAACGGTATCACGGTGGTTGAGTTTTCTCTGGGAATGGGGCCAAGACTGTTCAGCTTTGAGGGAGGAGGCACGAAATACTCATTGAAGGTGCTGCCCTTCGGAGGCTCCTGCATGATGCTGGGGGAGGATGAGGATGATGAGGGCGAAGGAACATTTGGGAGCAAGTCTGTCTGGGCAAGGATATCTGTAATCGCGGCAGGGCCTTTTTTTAATTTCCTGCTGGCCTTTGTCCTGTCGGTTTTTATCATTGGAAATATCGGTTACGACATTCCGGTGCTTCTCGGCGTGTCGGAGGGGCTTCCGGCAGAGGCGGCCGGCCTGCAGCCGGGTGACCGCATTACGAAGATGAACGGTAAAACCATCAGGCTGTACCGTGAGGTGCAGAACTACTCGATTTTTCACAGCGGTGAGACTGTGGTATTCGAATATGAGCGCGACGGGAAAACGTATGAGGCTGTGGTAGAACCCGTGATGACGGAGAACGGCTACAAGTACGGAATATCCGGCAGCGTAAATTACAGGCAGAGGACGAACGCCATAGATACGCTGAAATACAGTGCGTATGAGGTGTATTACTGGATCGATATGACGCTGCAGAGCCTGAAAATGATGGTAAAAGGGAACGTGACGCTGGATGATGTGTCCGGGCCGGTGGGGGTCGTGGATGCAATAGGCGATACGTATGAGGAGAGCAAATCGGACGGCGCATTGTATGTATGGCTGAACCTGATGAATATTGCGATACTTCTGACAGCGAATCTGGGAGTCATGAACCTTCTTCCGATACCTGCTCTGGACGGAGGAAGACTCGTTTTCCTGATCATCGAGGCGATCCGCAGAAAACGGGTGGATCCGGAGGTGGAAGCGAAGATCCACTTTGCGGGACTGATGCTTCTGCTGCTTTTGATGGTGGTCGTGATGTTTAACGATGTAAAAAAGATTCTGCTATAAGAGAAGGGCGATGCGGTCTTCCCTGGTAACGGAGGGCAAAATTGTGGTGTCGATCCGGAACCTGACCTGGATATACTTGAAAAATAGCTTGACAAAAAGCAATTTAATTGATAATATGAGACTATATAAAAATCATAAGAGAATTTGAAGGCCGGATTTTTTGAAAAGTGAAAGAATTGCTTGACATCTACCTTAATTTATACTAGGATAAAACAAGAAAAACGAACATTAGTTCGAAAGAAGGAGAACGGATATGGCACAGGATGATAAGTTAAAGGCATTAGACGCTGCGCTGGCGCAGATCGAGAAACAGTTCGGCAAAGGCTCCGTTATGAAGCTTGGGGATAAGGGAGCGAATATGAATATAGAGACGGTTCCCACCGGCTCCCTGAGTCTTGATATAGCTCTGGGACTTGGCGGAGTCCCGAAGGGAAGGATCGTGGAGATATACGGACCGGAGTCCAGCGGTAAGACCACGGTTGCGCTTCATATGGTGGCAGAGGTACAGAAGAGAGGCGGTATTGCAGGCTTTATTGACGCTGAGCATGCTCTTGACCCGACCTATGCCCGGAATATTGGCGTAGATATTGACAACCTGTATATCTCCCAGCCGGACAACGGCGAGCAGGCCCTGGAGATCACAGAGACCATGGTGCGTTCGGGAGCCGTGGATATCATTATAGTTGACTCTGTAGCGGCTCTCGTTCCCAAAGCAGAGATTGACGGGGATATGGGCGATGCCCATGTGGGACTGCAGGCGCGTCTGATGTCTCAGGCACTCCGGAAGCTGACAGGTGTCATCAGCAAGTCTAACTGCAGCGTTATTTTTATTAACCAGCTCCGTGAGAAAGTAGGTATCATGTTTGGCAACCCGGAGACCACCACAGGAGGCCGCGCACTGAAGTTCTATTCCTCCATCCGCCTCGACGTGCGCAGGATCGAATCCCTGAAGCAGAGCGGTGAAGTGATCGGGAACAGGACCAGAGTAAAGGTAGTGAAGAACAAGATCGCTCCGCCCTTTAAGGAGGCTGAGTTTGACATTATGTTTGGCAAGGGTATTTCCAGAGAGGGCGATATCCTTGATCTTGCGGCCAATAACGACATCATCAACAAGAGCGGTGCCTGGTACGCATATAAGGGCGAGAAGATCGGACAGGGCAGAGAGAACGCCAAGATTTATCTGAGAGAGCATCCGGAAGTGATGGATGAGGTAGAACGGAAGGTACGGGAGCATTACGGGCTGATCAAAGCGGAGGATGCTCCGCAGCCGGATCCGGCGGAAGAGGAGACGGCAGCGCCTGAGGAAGCAGAGGTATAGCAAAGCATGGCCGGCGGGCGGCCGCAGAACGCTGATATCGGGGCAGAAGCAGATGTATAAGGTATTTTCTGACTGCATATACCGCGGCGGCTGATTGAAAATGGCAATATATTTCGCCCGTGCGTATAATACGAGTGTCAGAGAAAAGTGAGGTTATACGGATGAAGCAGGTTTGTGAGCTTCGCAGGCTGACAGGAGGCAGGTATCTTGTAGTCCTGGAGGATGATTCCTTTTTCCCTTTATACGGCAAAGAACTGGAAGAGTTCGGGATCGATGAAGACGGGCTGTTGCGGGAGGAGGTTTTTTTGAAAATTTCACAGGAGCTTCTTCCGAAGAGAGCAAAGCTTTGCGCCATGCATTTTTTGCAGTCATCTGACCGTACAGAGCACCAGCTTCGTCATAAGCTGGCGTCTCTTTTTTATCCGGAGAAGATCGTGGATGAGACTGTGGCGTATGTGAAAAAATATCATTATATTGACGATATCCGTTTCGCGGTGAATTACATGGAGTGCCGCAGGGACAGCAGGAGCATGAGACAGATGGAACAGGAACTGTACCAGAAGGGTATTTCAAAGGAAACCTTTTCGGAGGCAGTACAGCAGATCGATGTGCCGGATGAAGAAGAGCAGATACAGAAATGGCTGGTGAAAAAGAACTATTCCGGTATCAGTGCGGATCGAAAGGAAAAGGAACGCATGTATCGCTTCTTACTGCGAAAGGGGTATGGAGCTTCCCGGATACAGCGGGCGCTGTGTATGGAAGAGCCGTATGAGTAAGCGGAACGGCCTGGGATAACCGGATACCGCAGCGGACGATTG
>CAYLPF010000020.1:0-7061 GCA_964385485.1 uncultured Lachnospiraceae bacterium
TGAAAGCCTTCGCGAATCCGTCTCCGAAGTTGTGGCTCGTACCGGACTGCAGCGCTTTTCCGTCATGCATCAGAGCCTCTATTGTATAGGTGGCTTCTGCTCCGGCGAATTTCTCCTTGTCCGTCTTGCGGCCCTTGATGACCGGAATAGCCAACACCTGCTCGCAGAAATCCGCATAGACATTCAGCATCCGGATCGTTCTCTCCTCAGCCTCTTCTGCCGTTGCGTGGGCCGTGTGTCCCTCCTGCCACAGAAACTCTCTCGAACGCAGGAACGGTCTCGTCGTCTTTTCCCACCGCACAACAGAGCACCACTGATTGTATACCTTCGGCAGGTCACGGTAAGAATGGATATCGTTCGCATAAAAATCACAGAACAGCGTTTCGGAAGTCGGACGCACACACAGCCTCTCCTGCAGCGGCTCCAGTCCGCCGTAAGTTACCCAGGCAACCTCCGGCGCAAAGCCCTCCACATGATCCTTCTCCTTCTGGAGCAGGCTCTCCGGAATAAACATCGGAAGGTAAACATTCTCCACACCCGTCTCCTTGAATCTCCGGTCCAGCTCATGCTGGATATTCTCCCAGATCGCATATCCTGCAGGCTTAATGACCATGCAGCCCTTTACGCTGGTATAATCGATCAGCTCCGCTTTCTTTACCACATCTGTATACCACTGCGCGAAATCCTCCTCCATCGAGGTGATCGCCTCTACAAGTTTCTTTTCCTTTGCCATTTTTCTTCCTCCTTTTTCATTTCCAGACTATGCCGGCATAGAATTACAGACTTATTTCTGATGGTTCGCTTTCCACTTATCTATTTCAACCAGCGCTTCCTCGTAAAACGCGTCGTACGTCGCCGCGGCATCCTCCCAGCTCTGATACCGTTCGTCCCCTCTGTGGTCTTCCAGGTCAAGAAGCTCCTTCAGGCGGCCTGCCAGATAATGCGTATAGACGCGGGCGCCCTTTGTGTTCATATGCTCATCATCATAAAAATCCGTGCTCCCGTTCACCCCGCTCTCCGAAAGCACATCCGCGTCATTGAAATTGATCGTCGGATATCCCTTCTCCTCCACATATTTTGCCATAGCGTTCATGCTTGCCTGCTCTATTTCAGGAACATCAGAGGGATTCTTTACAAATACAAGCTGAAATCCCTTTTCCTCCGCATATGCCATCAGCTCGTCCAGCATCGCTTTCTGTTTCGGAAGCAGTTCAGCCGCCACATCGTACGGCTCCAGGGCAATCTCATTCGTCATGCAATACTGACGCGCATCGTACACACCCTTCATGGCCGTCTCGCCGGGGTCGATATCGCCCTCATAGATCTCGCCCTGGGTCAGACGTGAGTGATACTTAAGGATCGGGAAATACAGGCCCGCCTTCATGCCCAGAGAAAGCTCCTGCTCCGGATACCATTCTTTGATATAAGCAGCTGCCCTTTCAATCGCATCTGAGCGGTTTGCCGACCATTTTAAATGATCTGTCACACGATGGATCTTGATATCGTTTGTTGGCAGGCTTTCCGGCCTGGCGCTGTGCAGTTCCACCACCACAAAGGAAATATCCTGGTATTTCAGAACCTCCTCAATAATATTTATGTTCAGAATAAACGGATTGCCGTCGCTGGACATCGGATACACTGTCATCCCGTACTCCTCCCACGCCGCCGGAGCGGCCCAGGCCCGGTCCGCCTCGCTGGTTCCCACAATTATTCCGTCCCATGTGTTTTTTTCATCGCTGTACATTTCCTTGAATCGCCTTGTGATCCGTACTGCCTGTTCATCCTTTGGAAATCCCATTCTGGAATTGATCCACAACAGGACAGCCAGGGTGGCGACTATAAAAAGTACAGCTCTGATCCCCTGTTTTTTCGTCATAATCTTCCTCGATATTTATATGTCATGATATTGAAGTCAGGTGATGCCATGCGGATTGTTCCATATTCATACTTCCGCAAGCCTTGCATCAGATATTCTGATATACGAAATCTGCCGATACAAATCCTTCGCCGTACTGTCCAAGCATGACCAGCAGCACGATCGCACCGATATAAATAGCCCACCGTACCGGCAGCGGCATAGCCGCGACACTGCTCCGCACCCGGATCCCACGCTCCTGAATGATCCCGACGATCAGCAGCAGGATCAGCATAAGCAGCACTGCCCACCAGTCTCTGACGGTCAGGCCCATACGCAGGAATGTACCATCCGTCAGGACCTGAGGATTCCATACAGTAAAAAAGCTCTTCATCATGGCCAGCGCGCTTCGAAGCGAAAGTCCTCCTGAGAACAAACGGCCAAGACTGCACAGGAAAAACGTCCGTATCATACCGAACGCCTTCCAGTACATACTTTTCGGATCAATATGAAGAAGGCTCAGCGTCTTTGTAAACACCGGCTTTAAAAGCATACTTACTGACATGATGGACGCATTCCAGAAGCCATATCCCACGTATTTCAGCTCCGGCCCCTGCCAGATACCTACCAGCATAAAAGTGATAAAGGTGGCAAGACACATCGGAATGAGTTTTCCCGTTTTGGGGCCAAGCCATTTCTTCATCCTCTTTCCAAGTCTTCCAAACGCCTTCGACAGCGACACGGGATAAAATACATAATCCCGCATCCATTCTCCCAGCGAAATATGCCATCTGCGCCAGAATTCCGACAATGACGTGGCAAAGTACGGCCGTTCAAAGTTCTGCATCATCTCGATGCCGAATACCTGGGCTATTCCCCGGATCATGTCGATCCCGCCGGAAAAATCAGCGTACATATATACGCCGTATACCGTTCCGCCGATAAACATGGTAAGCCCGGCATAATCCTGATAATTCTGGAAGATCGCATTGGAGACCAGGATCAGCCTGTCCGCAAGAACAAGCTTCTTGATCAGCCCCCACAGCACAAGCTGCAGCCCCATGGCAGCCCTTGTGTAATCAAAATCATGACCCTCATAAAGCTGATGCGCCAGTTGATCATGCCTCGAGATCGGCCCCTGTATGATCTGCGGAAAGAAAGAAACAAACAGCATATATTTTGGCAGGCTCGTATCCGGTTCGTATTTCCCGCGGTACACATCGATCACATATCCCACCGTCTGAAACGTATAAAACGAAAGCCCCAGAGGCAGCATCAGCGAAACGCTGGGAAGTACCGCTTCCATATCCGCGGCAAAATGCAGCGTCCTGTTGATGGTATCGAATACAAATCCTGTGTATTTCAGCACACAGAGCGTACCGATATTCCACAGAACCGCAAACAGCAGCACACGTCTTTTTCTTGTGACCTGTGCTGCTTTATACTGTTTTCTGGCCTCACGGTCAAGCTCAGCTTTATGTACGGCCAGGTACTCTGTAGTTTCTCTGTTCACGGCTCCGATTTTTTTTGCCGAGAAAAAAGTCGTGAACGTTGTCAGCAGCAGATACACAGTCATCCGCACGGAATTGAACATATAAAAAACGTAGCTTCCAATCAGCAGAACAACCCATCTGTGCTTGCGGGGCGTCAGAAAATAGGCCAGAAATACACACAGGAAAAACAGAAGGAATTTTCCTGATAATAAACTCATAGCCTCATCCTTCCTCCTGCAGCTTCTGGATCAGCTCAAGCATCGCATCAGCGGAATTGAAATTTTCCGGCAGAAGATCGTCTACGTTGATCGCAATGTCAAAATTGTCATTCAGCTCACTGACCAGGGATACGATATCAAAAGAATCCAGTATCTCATCATCGATCAGCGCCTTCTCCGCCTCAAAGTCCACATCCGGTCTCTGTTCTCTCAAAATCTCCATCAGTTCTTCTCTCATGTTATCCTCTCCTTTTTCTGAATGAATTACTGTAATTTTATTTTATCTGTTGATCCGTTTTCTATTTCAGTGCGCAGCCTCACCCGGTCGATCTTTCCATTCTTATTCACCGGAAGCGCCGGATACCAGCGAAGCTTTGTCGGCAGCATATACTTGGGCAGCTTTTTCCCCAGCGCCCGCAGTATCTCCCGCTCCGACGGCTGCCCGGCCTGATAGCAGAGCACGATCTCCTCCCCCGCATGGATGCATACGCCCGCATCCAGGATATCCAGCGCATTGACAGCCGCTTCGATCTCGCCAAGCTCGATCCTGTGGCCCATATGCTTGATCTGGGCATCCTTCCGGGA
Organism: uncultured Lachnospiraceae bacterium; assembly: GCA_964385485.1. Taxonomy (GTDB): domain Bacteria; phylum Bacillota; class Clostridia; order Lachnospirales; family Lachnospiraceae; genus Choladousia. The sequence goes on from CAYLPF010000020.1 coordinate 4,152, forward strand.
AACAAATATAAGCTGCCCTGAGGAGTCATACTTCCCGATATCGCCGGTTCGGTATATCCGCTCCGGGTATGCCTGGTTCAAAGGATTCTGGCAGAATACTTCCGCCGTCTTTTCGGAATTGTTGTAATATCCCAGCGCCAGGCACGTGCCTTTAACGCAGATCTCTCCCATTTCTCCAGGCTCTGTAACAAGCCGGTCTCCATCCAGCAAAAAAACGCTGCTGTTCTCAAACGGGATTCCGATGGGAATGACCTCATCCTCCGCAAATTCCCGGTTTATTTTATAAAATGTGCAGTTGCAGGTAATCTCTGTCGGCCCGTAAAGATTTACGAACCGGGCTTTTGGAAAATACGTTCTCCAGTAATTCAGTACCTTTACAGACATTACCTCACCGGAAAACATGATCCGCCGCAGATACTGCGGTGTCTCCGACGCAAATCCCTTCAGATTCTCAATGATCCTCAGCGCGGAGACTGCCCAGATGATGGTATTGATCTTTTTTTCATTCAGATACTGTATCAGTTTTGCAGGAAATGAAAACATTACCTGCGGGATCACGTACATCGTAGCCTGATTCTTAATCGTCGAAAAGATATCCTTCACCGATACGTCGAAATCAAAGGGCGCCTGGTTGCCGAATACCGCAGTCTCATCAAGGCCAAATTCCTTCTTAAACTGATCCGCCAGATCAATAACGGAGCGGTGCGCGACGAGAACTCCCTTCGGCACTCCCGTAGAACCGGATGTAAATATCGCATAAAGCGGATCCGTGTCAAGCTGCTGCAGCGCCACCTGATCCAGCACCGCCTGATCTGCTTCAGATTCCAGCAGCTCCTCCTGATAAAGCACCTCGCCGCCATACTGAAGCTGCTCCAGAAACCTTCCGTCTTTTTTCTCTGCGATCAGCGCCCCGGCTTCCAGCGTATCCAGAATGAGCCTGATCCGTTCCTGCGGCATCTTCCGGTCCACCGGAACATAAAAATTTCCGCTGTATACGACTCCGAAAAAGCTGATCAGAGGCTGTACTGAGCGGTCTATCAGCACGGCCACCGGATTACGTCTCCAGCCCGCGCCGAGGCGCTTCAGCAGCCCACAGCCAAGTCTTTTTGCCTTATCCATAAATTCTGCATAAGATAATTCCGTCTTATTGTCTGCAAATACGATCTTCTCCGGGAACGCTGCCGCTGCCGCCTCCAGATATTCCAGAACACTTTTCTGCACAGTCATGCCTCCTGTCCTATGTTTTAAACGATTTGCAGTCTTACTTTATCATCTGTATATTTGCCCGTCAATGTCAAAAACTATTTTCTATCGAATCGTAACATTTTTTTCATATTTTTGTGATACTATATGGATAAAATTCCCGATATACCATCATTATTTGTGCCGCCGGCCAGAAGGCGGCGGAACGGAGATATTTATGGACATTCTTGGACTTCAGAAACTGACCCTGCTGGATTTTCCGGGATACGTTGCAGCCATCGTTTTTCTGGGCGGCTGCAATTTCCGCTGCCCTTTCTGCCAGAACAGTTCGCTCGTTCTGGCCCCAGAGACACTGCCCCCTATCAGCAGGCAGGAGTTTTCCGATTTTATGCGCAAACGTTCCGGGATCCTGGAGGGAATCTGTGTGACCGGCGGGGAACCGACGCTTCATCATGACCTTCCGGAATTTCTTGCCTCCATCAAAGCCGCAGGATACCTCGTGAAGCTGGACACGAACGGGACGAATCCCGATATGCTGAACCTGCTGCTTCAGAACGGGCTGGTAGATTATGTTGCCATGGATATCAAAGCAGGACACGGGAATTACACCCGGGTCTGCGGCCTTGAAGGCCATCCAAATGCGCCTGCGCTGCTGGAAAAGATCTCCCATTCCGTGGATATCCTGAAAAACAGCACCATCGATTATGAATTCCGCACTACGGTTGTCAAAGGCCTTCACACGGATGCTGATTTTGAGGACATCCGCACATGGATCTCCGGCTGCGGTCATTACTATCTGCAATCCTTCCGTGACTGCCCGGAGGTTCTTCTGCAGGATCACCCCTTCTCCTCATTTTCCGGGGAAGAGCTGGGCCGTTTTCTGGAAATTGTGCAAAAAGATATCCCCCAGGCAAGCCTGAGGGGTGTATGACAGTTTCTGCCCGATCCGAAGAAACGGTCTTCCATGCAGGCAGGATTACAGAAGCGTAAAGCGGACAGATTCGTTTACGGCATTTTCTGCAAAGTCCTGCACCAGTATCCGAATACTTTTCCACACTCGTATATCTTCGATGCCTTAAACCTTCCAAACCCAAACATTTCCGCCATATACTGTTCCTGTGGATTCCGTATGCCCGGTACGCCCACTACGTATCCGCCATCGCCGTCCATCCCCAGGAGCAAATGTCTGTGCTGATAAAAACCATGCTGTAAAAAGCTGCTTCTGCCCACCTGCCAATGTTCCTGCTGCAGACGTATAATGTCGCAGGGCATGATCATGACACAGTTTGTAAGCTCCATATCGGCAAACGGCTGAAAATGTGAACGCATCCTGAACAGCTCCTCAATCCCGCTTTGGGACGGCCGGGATCTCTCCGGCACTTTCTCAGCCAAAGGCTTTTCCATGGCTCTTTCTTTCCGGAAGTTTCCTGCAGCTCTTATATCACCTGCCGAGTCTGCTGCTTTCGATAATGATGCTTCTTCTGCGGTATATACCGGTTCCGATATCAATGCTTCTTCTGCGGCATATACCGGTTCCGATATCGATGCTTCTTCTGCGGTATATGCCGGTTCCGATATCGATGCTTCTCCCGCGGCATCCGCCGGTTCCGATATCGATGCTTCTCCCGCAGCATCTGCCGGTTCCGATGCCGTATCTCCTCTCCCGGCATCCGTGGTTTCCACTATCTCATCTTTTTTCACTGCGTC
>CAYLPF010000020.1:7161-12331 GCA_964385485.1 uncultured Lachnospiraceae bacterium
CCTCTCCCGGCATCCGTGGTTTCCACTATCTCATCTTTTTTCACTGCGTCGTCCACAGCAGTCTCCGGTTCCACCGCCATCTTCTTCTGCGGTTCTTCCGGCAATTCCTGCACCAACGCTGTTTTTACTTCCACTGTATCTGCCGCTTCTTCCCGGGGCAGCTCCAGCACAAACTGCTCCGGCTTCACCGGCTCATCATCCCACACCGTAAGGAAACAGCGGCCGTCTCCGCTTACCACCCGGATACCCGCAAGATCCTCCAGGCGATAATCCGTCTTTCCGATCGGCGTCTCCGCCTGGTAGGCCCACTCCTCCGCGATCTCCCTGCCTGAACGTATCGTCCCCATCGGCACACCCAACAGATATCCTTCTGTCCTTACGAACCCGTATACCTGCATAGGCGGCTCAGGCAAAGCCTCCGTCATCAGCCGGAACAGGATCCTCCACATCCCATTTCGCAGCTCGACTTTCGCAAATCCCGCATTTTTCTGTTTCTTTCCATCTATGTACTCATAAAAATAAGCAATAAAGCGTCTGTATTCCGGCACTGTCATTCACATCCTTTCCTGTTCAGGATATTTTATGCCGGTACAGGGAAAAAAATGACTTTTCTATCTGGGAATTCCAAACCAGAATTCCACGCCGTTTTCTTTATTCTCCACTCCACAGACACCTCCGTGCTGCGTCACTATGCTCTTAACAATATACAGGCCCAGTCCGGTGCCCTGCACTCCGCATCCGCTGCTGAACGCATTGCCCTGATAAAAGCTGTCCCATATTTTATCCATGTCCTTCTCTTCGATCTTCTGCCCGTCATTATAAACGGAGCAGATAATGTATTCACCACTCTCCGTTACAGACACCTTCACATGGCTTTTTTCCGGCGCATACCGGTAAGCATTCATCAGATAATTATTCATCGCCCGCCGGATATTCTCTTCGTTTCCCTGCGCCTCGAACGTCCCGTCCGCGGTCAGCTCTGCCTGAATCTGCTTTTTCGCAAAAAGCGCCTGAAAATCCTTCAGCACACTGCGGGCGATATCTCCCAGGGAAATACGCTGCATCGGTACATCCTCCAGCCCCTGCTCCACGGAAAATATCTGAAGCATGCTGCCCAGCATATCGCTCATGCGATGGATCTCTTCCATAACAGAGGCACAGTATTCTTCCCGCTTCTGCGCGTCACTGATCATCGGAAGGAATTCCACCTGCCCGGAAATGATAGCCAACGGGGTCTTCAGCTCATGAGATACATTGTTGACGAAACGCTTCCTGTGCTGCTCCAGCTCTGTCCTGCGCACGTTATCCTGCTGTAAGCAGGAATTAAACGTCTCCAGATCCTGAATATAACTCTGTATCTGCTGCGACATCATATTGATGCTGTCCCCCAGCTCGTTCAGCTCCCTGTACTTTGAGATTGCTTCCACCCTCTCAGAAAAATCCTTGTTCGCAATCTTTCTCGCTATTCTGGCTGCCTCTTCCACCGGCTTGCCAATTCCTCTGGACAGAATACGTACCAGTATCGCGCCGAAGATCAGAAATGCAGTGAGCACCAGCAGCAGCACTTTCTGGGCATACGCCGTGCTCCGGTTGATCAAAGATGTAGACTCCGTGATGAAAATATAATACGTCTTCCCCTCCCAGACATGCTTTCCACGCAGAACCACACGGCCGCCGCTGCCGTTCTGCTCATATACGGCTTCCGGATCCTCAGCGTATCTCTGCATTTTCTGGTAATTGGAATCAGGACTTGAATTATTATCTTTTGCCAGCGCTGTTTTATTGGTGGCGTATAAAAGCTCAAAGCTTTCATCCCGGATCCGGAACCTCAGATTGTCATTCTCATATTGTTCCAGCAGCCCGGGAGAAAGCTCTTCCCACTCATCTTCCCCTGCCTCATCCTTCATCCTGTTTTCATTCATGCAAAGCTCCGGGATATCCTCCTGCAAAAGAAGCTCATATACCTCCTCCAGCGTCCTGCACTGCTCTGATATATAAAGCGACCTTGTCCCATAAGCGTAGAGGAGCCCCACGCCACCGGATACAAGCGTCAGCAGAAGCACTATCTGCACAAACAAACGCCGGCTAATTGTACTCATCATCTTTTACCTCAAAACGATAGCCTGTACCATAAATCGTATCAATATACCGCCCCGCCTTCCCAAGCTTCAGCCGGAGCTGCTTGATGATCGTATCCACAGAACGGTCTGTCCCATTATAATCGATTCCCCATATCTCATCCAGAAGACGGCCTCTGGAAAGCACGATTTTTTCATTCGTTGCCAGAAAATTCAATACCTCATACTCCCGGGGTGTCAGAATGAGTAACTCACCCTCCAGAAATACCTTATGTGCTTTCCGGTCAATAGAAAGGAGCCCATATGTCTTTCTCCTGCTTCCTCCGATGGTTCTCCGCAAAAGCGCCTCTATATGCGCCTTCAGTACGGAAAGCAGAAATGGCTTTACCAGATAATCATCCGCTCCCAGCGAAAATCCCCGCAGCTGATCCTCCTCACTGCATCTGGCAGTCAGGATAATGACCGGTACATCGGATTTCTCCCTGATCTTTTCCAGTACATCAAATCCATTTACGGACGGCAGCATGATATCCAGTAAGATCAGATGCGGCCATTCATTCTCACAGACTCCAAACAGCTCCAGCGCCCTGGCGCCGTCCCGCGCTGATAACGTCTCATATCCGTTCATTTCAAGATAATCCTGTATCGTGCTGCGCAGCTTATCCTCATCCTCCACGATCAGGATCCGAACCTTCTCATGGTCTGTCTTATTTTCCATCGCGACCCCCACTTCACATGATATCACATTTCTGAAAAAAATCTGTAATCTCTTTGTAATCAATTATATATAAAAATGTGTTGAAAATGTGATGAAAAATGTCTGACTCAGAAATTAAGAAAGTTTTCTGTTTTAGCTTCCGCAGGACAGCATCAGCGTGCTCCCGGAAGTTCCTCTCTTTACGATTATTTTCCGGTCAATCCGCTCCTTCAGCTCTTCCACATGGGAAATGATGCCTGCAAGACGGCGGCTTCCCGCCAGCTCATTCAGTATTTTGATCGCCTGATCAAGCGATTCCCGGTCAAGGGAACCAAAGCCCTCATCAATAAACACCGCGTCCAACTGTACGCCTCCGGCATAGCGCTGCACCACGTCCGCCAGCCCCAGCGCCAGGGACAAAGACGCCTTAAAGGCTTCTCCCCCCGACAGGCTCTGCACATTCCTTCGCCTGCCGGTATAATAATCAAACACGTCCAGGTCAAGCCCTGTCTGACTGCGCAGATTCCCGGCGTTTTCTCTCCGCTTAAGCAGATACCTGCCATCCGTCATGACAGAAAAACGTTTATTTGCCTCATGTATGATCTGGCTGAAAAATACCGCCTGGATATACTGTTCAAAGGCCAGCTTCTGCCTGCCCTTCAGCTCTCCGTTCGCCGTATCCGAAAGAACCGCCAGCGTCTGGTACGCTTCGTCCGCCTGCGTCATTTTCTTCCTGCTCTTTTTTAACTGTCCAAGGATCCTCTCGTCGGTCTGCAAAAGCACATGCCGTTGTCTCTGGCTTTGCTCCAGCATTTTTTTCTGCTCTGACAGCTCCAACCGCCGTGCCGTCAGTTCTTCCGACGATGTTTTCTCATCCTGCGCCGTCTGCTCCCGCAAAAGCTCCAGCGCTTCCTCCTGCGCATGGATACTGCTCCTGCACTGCTCAAGCCCCTTTTGCGCCGCTTCGATTTCCGCCATTATCTGTGTCCGGGTCTCCTGCAGCTCCTTTGCTGCCTTTCTGGCTTCCTCATATGTTCCGTACATGAGCTGCTGCTTTATATCTTCTCTTTGAAGAAGCGCTGATGCCATCTGAGTACGGCACTGAACCAGTTCCTGAGCGGCCGTTTCTCTTTGCTGTCCGGATCGTAAAAGCTGGCTTTCCACAAGCGGAAGCTGTTTCTCAAGCTCCTCCTTTTCCTTCAGAAGCCCCGTCAGCTTCTTCCTTTCCTGCTCATATCCAAGAAGTGTTTCCCGAAGTTCCTGCCCTTTCCTATGAAAATACTCCCATGCGATACGCTCCGGGTCTTTCTCCTGCAGGATGAGTGCGCTGCCCTGTTTCCATCCTTCCCTTTCCTGACCGGCAGCCACACTGCCTGTACTTTGTTCAGCACTTTCCCTCCCGATGGCAGCATCCGCCTGCCTTCGTTCTGTGCCGCTCCATCCTGCTTCCGCGTTAACTCCCTCCCGGCTGCACCACTGTGCCAGCGCTGCCCGGCTCTGCTCATATTTTCCACGCGCTTTTGCAGCCGCAGCAGAAGCCTGCGTCGTTCTGGCAACTGCACGCTCCCTCTTCGCAGAGAGCTCTTTTAACTCCTCCTCAGAGGGTATCTCCATATTTTCCGCCGCAGGAGAAGGATGCTCCAGGGAACCGCACACAGGACACGGCTGGCCCGTTTTCAGTCCCCGCGCCAGTATCCCGGCCTGGCCGCTCAAAAATAATGCTTCCAGCTCCACATACTGCATTCCAAGCGCAGTGCTTTTTTCCTGGACCTGCAGAAATTTCTCTTCCGCCTGATCCACTGACCCGGCCAGAGCTTCAAGCTCCCGGAGCAGCTTTTCCAGATGCGCAAGGCTGTTTTTCTGCTGCTGCGCTTTTTCTTCCTCCGCCCCCAGCAGGCGAAGCTCCTGTTCCGGGCGGCCGATCTCATCCTGCCGCGCCTTCCCCGTTTTCAGCCTGTTCTCATTCTCCAGGATCCATGCGTCCAGTCTTTGAAGTTCCGCCTCCTTCTCTTTTTCTTTTCCTTTCAGATCACAGATCGTCTGCTCTGTCTCCTTTAACGCTTCATAGCGGCCCATCTGCCCTGTCAAAACCGCCAGATGATCGCCTGCCATTTCCGCCTCCGGCTTTCTTTTAAGCGTTTCCTCATATCTGTGCTCCCACTCGGCGCACTGCTCCCGGAGATCCTCCAGAAGCTTCTGTTTTTTCTGCATGTCCGCCCGCGCCCGCTCTATCATCTGCTGCTTTCCCGCTGCTTCCTGCAGCGAAAGCAATTCTTTCTCCAGGCTCTGCAGCGCTTTTTCCTCCCTGCGCTGCTTCTTTTTTTCCCTGTCCAGAAGCTGTTCCAGCAGTGGTATCAGCTCCTCAAGGTGATAAGCTGCCCGCTCACCGGTCAGT
>CAYLPF010000021.1:0-11915 GCA_964385485.1 uncultured Lachnospiraceae bacterium
ACGGTCACATGGTAATGCATGAGGAAACGTTTAAAACAGAGCAGGACTTCCGGGTTCTGCTCTTATTTTTTGGTGTGACCTCGTGCAGGTAGGATCTTGACTGTCTGTGAGAGAGAGTTTCGTAAGGCCCTGCTTAGCAGAGGATGATCAGACTCACTTCCAGAAGTTCCATATGAATATCAAGCGTTAATGTACCCTCTTTGGGGGAAACGAGGTATTTTTTGAACCCGGGCGTGCTTTTTAATTTCAAGAGCTCCGTTTCTTCTTTGCTCTCCGGATCGATGCATCCCATGTCTTTCCATGTGTCAAAAAGACTGCCGGAAGTTCGGTTTAGCTTATATTCCCTGACAGAATATGTTTTGTCCGGAAGATCCTGAATTTCGATCTTCAGGTCAAGGGCCTGCGAGGGTTCAAACATGGCATATCTGTTTGTGGGAGTCATCTCGAAGCGCTCCCCCATGGCATATAATTTAGAGTAGTGCCTGTAATGATAGGTAATGATACGGATGTCATGGTCTGTTCTGGTGGCAAACCAGCCTTCTCCGTTCGCAAGAAGCGTATCCCCCAGCTGTCTCAGAAATAACAGCGCATAATAGCTGGCCTTCGGAAGGTTATTTACGGTAAAAAGGCCCAACCCCCCAAAGAGCATGTCAGAGGGGAGCGATGCTTCAGACATAAGATCGGTCAGAGACCAATAAGAGAGGCTTTCCAGCATATCATAGTTTTCAAGGATCGTTTTTGTAATATAACATGATTTGTAACAGGTGTCATTTAGCAGATCCTGTTGGCTTGGCGTGTTGTTCCATTCACAGACATAGACCGGGAGAGAATTTAATTTTTCACTTTCTGTCAGCCGTCTGACAGAGCGAATGAAATTTTTGACACCGTTTGTATGTGCATTTAAGACCATAGAATCTGTAAAACCGAAGGTAGACTGTGATTTGTTCCCGCCTCCGGCCAGGCTCATATCGTAGTAAGTGTAATTCAGGTAATCCGGAATACAGTCGTTTTGCTTGCACCATTGGAGAAAGGAAGCGTGCCATTGCAGATGCTCCGGATCATCCAGAAAGAAAAAAGAGGGAGAACCAAAACAGATCCCGTCATGGAACCCCTTCAAAATGTGATACGTGCGCTGGTAAAACAGGTAGAAATCGCTCGTCTTTTCAAAGCCGAATAATCGCGCAGGCGTATCCGGCTGATGCCAGACACTGAATTTCCACTGCAGAATTTCGGATATGTGGTAACGGGAGATCATGTGTTCCATAAAGCTGCTGATCAGATCGCTCCATTTAGAGAGATCCAAAGGCTCGCTGACCAGGTGCCCAAACAGGAAATGGTCCGGTTTTTTTGCCAGAGCAGCAGGCATATATGTAAATTGCAAAAACGGCTTCAAGCCGATTTCCAAGAGAAAATCAAATATCTTATCCACATAGACAAAGTTATACACGACTTCTCCGTTTGCACTTTGGTTGTACAGGTGGAGATCATCTGACAGGATCCCGTTGAAAAAAATATAAGAATAGCCAATCTCTGCCTGCACCTTTCGAAGGAGTAACCGGATATCATAGAGCAATAGATCAGAAGCTTTGCCTACGGATATGACAGTTCGCCAGGTGTGGCGGAGCTTTTTTTTGCTGTTTATAAAAGAAAATCCGGCATGTCCGGAGACAGATGGCGCAATGGGCCGTTCGTCAGGCTCGTATGACAGGTATTTCTTTAATCCGGCCATGTAGTCATGCTGCTCCGGAACAGGAAGCATATCCTTTTCAGATTGGCCGTTCTGAGATCTGCGGTACACGCTGGGACGTACGCCATATTCCTTCTTAAAAGCCTGTGTGAATGCGTGGCTGTTTGGAAACCCATTATCTGCGGATATTTCCTCAATTTTTTTATTTGTCTTGACCAGCTCATGGACCGCGTTGTTCATTCGAAACTGCGTCAGATAGGTCAGGTAATTTGTTCCGAACTGTTCCAGGAAAAACTTGGAAAAGTAAGGGGAGGAGAGATGCACCATTTCCGCCACCCGGGACAAGGGCAGATCTTCTCTGTAGTGTTCCTTTATGATCTTTGTGATTTCGGCGACACGGGCAGCATAGCGATGGTTTCGCTGATACAGAATGGCGGATTTTTCCACACGAAAATGTGCATATAAAATCTCCATGAGCCGGTATACATAGATCCAGTTTCGTATTTCGTAGCCGGTCTGCTGATCTGCGTTGTTTTTGACCATCTGCGCGATCAGCTTCCGCATCTGGTCAAACTGTTTCTCGTGTCCCGGGATCTGGCTGTTGCAGCGAAATTCCGGATGGATCGGAACCGGGAAGGTGTTTTCCAGCGTGGCCTGATCCAATTGTATGGAGACATAAACACAGTCGGAAGCTCTCAGTTCATGCGTAATATGACTGTCCACAATGATGATGTCTCCGTCCTCCAGCTGGTACAGCTGGTCCAGGATCAGCAAGCTGCAGGAGCCGTTCAAGAGGAATATGATCTCAAAATAATCATGCATATGAGGACGGATATGTCCGATGTGATGTACCGTGCATTTAAAGGGTACATTTTCGTTAAAATCGGCCAGTTCGTAGAGCTGCGGCATCCTTTTCCCTCCCTGATAAAAATTTCAAACTTACTTTAGCATATTTGGGCAAAAAGTTCATTAAAATAAAGACGAATTTCTCCTTTTTGTACAAGTTCAACAAAACAAAAAATGAAAATTTGTAAAAATAAAGCAAAAACCTTAAATTTTTAATCTAAAAATCCGGAAATGCCATGAAAAACCTTTTTAAAAAAACGAAGGAGTGAAAAACAGGATAAAATTTGCCGGAAATCAGAAAAAGAATAAAATGGTGGAGCCGCGCCCGCAGAAATATAATAAGTGCAAAGAGGTGAGTACGATGCGTAATCCGATTTTACAATTAAAAAACATTTCAAAACGCTTTGGAAGCACGGTGGCTTTAGACCGGGTGTCACTGGATGTATATCCGGGTGAGATCCGGGGACTGATCGGAGAAAACGGTTCGGGAAAATCTACAATATCCTCCATTGCAGCGGGAATGCAGAAGGCTGATGAGGGGGAAATGTTCTTTCGGGATCAGCCCTGGTGTCCTGACAGTATGATCCAGGCATTGAAAAATGGGGTCGGCATGATCGTGCAGGAGAGCGGGACGATCGCGGGTATTACCGTGGCTGAGAATATTTTCCTGGCGGAATTGGATGCCTTCCGGAACGGGATCGGCATCGTAGACCGGAAGGCCATGAACAGGGAAGCGGACAAGGTGATGGCAGATTTAGGCGTAAAAGATGTGAAAGGTTCTATGCCTATGGCGTCGCTGGATTTTCAGACACGCAAGCTTGTGGAGATCGCCAAGGTCGTTATGAAAAATCCCGACATTCTTGTCATTGATGAGACGAGTACGGCGCTGTCTCATGATGGACGTGAGATCATGTATCGGTTGATCGATCGGTACAGGAATTTGGGGAAGGCGGTCCTCTTTATTTCCCATGATCTGGAGGAGATCATGGAGGTTTGCGATACCTTGACTGTCCTTCGGGATGGGAAGCTGATCCGTACATTTGAGAAGGCCGAATTCGAGGCTGACGCGATCCGTACCAGCATGATCGGACGAGAACTGCAGGGAGATTATTATCGAAGCGATTTTGAAGCGTCCGGAATGGAAGAGATATCGCTGGAAGCATCGGATCTGACGTTGGGCGACGCGTTAAAGCATGTTGACCTGACGCTGCACAGGGGAGAGATCGTGGGTGTAGGCGGTCTGTCCTCCTGCGGTATGCATACGCTGGGCAAGGTATTGTATGGCGCGGCAGTACCGGAGCATGGAAAAGTCGTCACCGCAGACGGACAGGCAGTCAAGGATGAGGCGACAGCTATGAAAAATGGGATCGGCTATGTATCGAAGGACAGGGACGTGGAGTCCTTGTGCCTCTCGGCCAGCATCCGTGACAATATCGCAATCGCCGGAATGGATAAGTACGCACTGGGCGGATTCCTTATCACGAACAGAAAAGAGAAGGCATATGTGAATCGTCAGATCGCCGAATTGTCTATTAAATGTTCCGGGGCGGATCAATTGGTCAGCCAGTTATCCGGTGGGAATAAGCAGAAGGTCGTGTTTGGAAAATGGATCGGCTGCGGCAGTGAGATCCTGATCCTGGATTGCCCTACCCGCGGCGTTGATATCGGGGTAAAGCAGGCGATGTACCAGCTGATGGTTCAACTGAAGAAAGAGGGAAAGACCATATTGATGATCAGCGAAGAGATGCCTGAACTGATAGGAATGAGCGACAGGATCTTGATCATGAGAGACGGAAGGATCACAAAAGAGTTTGCGAGAAGCAAGGAGCTTTCCGAAGCGGAAATCATTCAATATATGATCTGATCAATTCAAAGCAAAGGGGAAGAGAAAAATGCGGGCTGAAAAGAAATCAGGAGTTGACAAGTACAAGCTACAGTCGATGATCATCACGCTGCTTCCGTTTGCGGCGCTGATCCTGCTGTTTGCGGTTTTTTGCGGGGTTGTGGGATTCAAGGGATATCGCCTGGACATGTATTTAAAAATTGTTTTCAATGAAGGCATCGTTCTTGCGGTCGTGGCTACAGGAGCTATATTTATCTATACGCTTGGATCTTTTGACATCAGCCTCGGAGCAGCCACGTTGTTTGCGGCAACAATGGGCGTCATGGTATACAATGCGACAGAAAAATTATGGGTCATGATCTTGGTGATTTTTGCGGTTGGGATCGGCTGCTCGCTTTTCAATTCGGTTTTGGCGTCTGTCTTTCATATTCCCGCGTTTGTCACGACGGTTGCGATGATGTCCGTTTTGTCGGCGGTGGCGGCACAGATCATTACGATAAACGGCGGCTCTCTGGGCGGGATCAGTATTCCGAGTGCGGTTGTAAAGCCGATGGACAATCCGGTGTTTAAAATGGTGTTGCTGGCGGCATTTTTTCTGCTCTGCTTCTTTATTTTTCAGCTTACAAAAGTGGGGAGGAGACAGAAATTTATCGGCGGCAACCCGATCTGCGCGGCGTTGACCGGTATTCCGTATAATAAATATGCGATCATCGCTTTTGTGATGGCAGGAATGGGTGTGGGGCTTGGCGCTTTTTTAACGCTTGTCTATACGCCGTCGGTGACCACGACCACAGCATCCGGTATCGGGATGAATATTTTCATTGCCATCGTCTTCGGAGGGATGCCAATCTCCGGTGGCGCAAGATCCCGGATCCATGCAGCTCTGGTTGGGGGCTTCTCTTATATACTGCTGAACAATATTTTGGAGATCGTGATCGATAGCAGCGCTTCGTATGGACTGACGCAGATCATAAGCGCAGTATTTTTCTTGGCGATCGTTTATGTGACAAGCATGAATTATAGAACCAGTCTGCTGCCCAGATAGCAGAGTGAAGGAATATTTAGTGCGCATGCATTAGATATAAATTAAAAAAGATTTTTCAGGAGGGAAAGCACATGAGAAACAAATTGGTAAAAGCGATAAGCGTGATCATGATCGGTCTTATGGCAGTGGGCGCCTTGGCGGGATGTGGAGCAGATAAGGATGACACAAGCAAGCAGGGAAGCGAGGTGTCTGCGGAACCGGCGGCAGAGGAAGACACAGAGAGCGGTGAAACCGTAAAGATCGGTGTGCTGGTAGCGGACGTAAGCGGTGAGGAAGCACAAGGCTTCCGCGCTTATTACGAGAACTACATTGCAAGCAACTATAACGTAGAGTTTGATTACACAGATGCATTGGAGGATGCGGCAGGAGAGAAGGCAGCGATCGAGAAATTTGCTTCTCAGGGATATGATGCGGTCATTTCGCTTTCCAGCAACGACCGTGCAATGCAGATTGAAACCTGTGAAGAGTATGAAGTCTATTACGCGATTGCTTCCGGTGTTTTGGATGATGAGCAGTACGAGACTTACAAAGGGTATGAATATTTTGTCGGTCAGATCGGACCGAGTAACGCGGCTGAGTTTGAAGCAGGCAAGGAAATGGGAGCGTATTTCAAAGAACAGGGAGTAGAAAATGTAGCCATGTATGGCGCGTTTATTCCGAACCCGATGCATGTATACCGCGCTGCAGGCGTGATCGCAGGGCTTGGCGATACATATGGCGGAGCTTCCGACATGAATGAAATGATCGGACAGATTTTTGCAGATCAGGGGATCGATCTGTCCAAGGTTGAAGGTGATGTGAACCTGGTGGCGTATCTTCAGGGCTACGGTGATACGACAACGGATGAATTGAACGCCGCGATCCAGAAAAACCCGGACGCGTTCCTGTCTGTAGGTATGGCGACGACATTCTTTACCCAGACATTGAATGAGGCAAACATTCCTTTCAGTGATATTGATTCCTTTACAGAGGCAAACGGGGAAGCGATCAAGAACGGAAAGCTCACCTATCTTGCAGGAAAATATTCCTCCTCTATCGGTCCGGTGTTTGCGTTGATCATGGATGCGGTGAATGGAAATGTGATCCGCGATGCAGACGGAAATGCAGTGTCTCTCAGCCAGAATTATTTCGTGGCAACCGATGGAGACAGCTTTGATGACTATTATGTGACAGACAACGGCGACACGCCGATTTATGACAAAGCCACACTGGACACGATCATTGGATCTGACGTGACCTACGATGATGTAAAAGCATTGGTGGAATCCAAGTAACCGAGGACAAATGTGAAATTGAGGTGCAGCCGGACGCCCAAAAGTGCCGGCTGCAAATAAAACGAGTGGAGGCAGATTATGAGCACCGCAAAGAAGATTACCGGTACTTTGGCGATCCCGGTCATTACAGCTGCTGTCTTGGAAGCAATTTGCCTGAGCCATGGGCAGAACATCATTATGAATGTAAAAAGCTTTGATAACTTTGTCGTATACACGGCAATCGTTATGATCACGACAATGGCTTTATCCATCAATTTGAATAGCGGGAGGTTTGATTTCTCTCTTGGTTCCATGGCGGCACTTTCTTCTGTGATCGGGGCAAAGCTCTCCTATGGAATCCTCGGGGGAGGAACAGGAAGCGCGGTATGTATGCTTGCGATTACGATCATAGCCGGACTCATTCTGGGGCTGGTCTCCGGACTGATTTATGTGGTGCTTAAAATTCCGCCTATCATTACATCTCTGGGCGTGACACTGATCTACGAAGGGATCCTGTATACGATTACCGGCGGGAAGTATGTGATGAGTGAGGTACAGAATCCGTCTATGTCCGGTTTTGTGGGGACGTGGGTGTATTCCTTTGTGATCATAGCTGTAGTGTTGATCGTTATCATACTGGTCTTTGACCACACGAAATTCGGCTATGATTACAATGCGCTGAAAAACGGCCAGAGGGTTGCTGTCAATACCGGTATCAGGGAAATTCCGAATGCGATCGGATGTTACGCGATATGCGGGGGATTGATGGGTATAGTGGGATTCCTGAATGCTGCCAGAAACACGAATATCAACGGAGGACAGCTTGGATTTGGTTCTATTTCCATTATGTTTACCGCCTTTCTTCCGATGTTCATTGGTTCATATATCAGCAGGTTTTCCAATGAAAAGCTGGGATTTTTACTCGCGGCGATCTGCATGTCACTGTTAAATTCTACGTTTGCGGTATTTTCGAATGAAGTGACCAGTTCTATGCAGTCAATCATCAATGCGGTTTTGCTGGTAGTATTCCTGATTTTCCTGAACAATGAAAAACTGTTGAGAAAAATGTTGTTGCCGAAAAAAAATAGCGAGAAATAGTATGGTGGAAAATGAAGTTTTTTTGAAAAAAGCGTTGTCTCTTTTGCCGAAGATCCACGCAATTGAGGTGGAGGCTACAGGAACGGTAGAAATTCTGAAAAATGACAAAGGCGCTGTATGCATCAAGGCGGCGGATCCTTATCAAAAACGGACACTCCAAAAAGGAGACAGGATCTGCCTTGATTTTGGGAATCATCAGGTGGGATACCTTTCTCTGAAGCTGGCATCCGTCGGCAGCCATGCGGACGCACCTGTCTGGATGCGGATCCGCTTTGCGGAAAATCCGATAGAGCTTCTTGAGGATGCAAAGAAATACCGTGGTTGGATCAGCGCATCATGGATCGAGGAAGAGCAAGTGCATGTGGATGTGATACCGTCCTGGCTGAAGCTGGAACGCAGATATGCGTTCCGATATGTGGAGATTGAAATTCTGGACATCAGTACAAAATTCTCCTTAAGGATAGAACAGGCAGTCTGCCATGCGGTTTCCTCGGCGGATGATGACCGGCTGCTTCCCTATGATACAGATAGGGAATTGGATCGGACGCTGGATCGGATCGCCTGCAGGACACTGCACAATTGTATGCAGACGGTGTTTGAAGATGGGCCGAAGAGAGACCGGCGGCTTTGGATGGGTGATCTTAGGATGCAGGCGCTGGCAAATTATGAGACCTATCAGAACAATGATCTGGTAAAAGCATGTCTGTATCTGTTCGCTGCGCTGCCTCTGGAAAACGGGCAGATCGGGGCATGCCTGTTTATGGAACCCGAGCCGGAAGTGGATGATACCGTTCTGTTTGACTATTCCCTTTTTTATATCAATACACTGCTGGATTATTACCGGAATACAGAGGATATCGAGACGCTGCGGGAGCTGTGGCCGACTGCATTGAGCCAGATCTATATAGCGGAAAGCAGACTGGGAGCGGATGGTATCATAGAAGACTCGGATGTCATGGGCTGGTGTTTTGTGGACTGGAATTTGGAATTGAATAAGCAGGCATCTGCACAGGGCATTTTCTTATACAGTCTGCGGGCGGCGATCGGGATTGCCGAAATCCTGGAAGAAGAAACGGAAAAGAAGCAGCTGACGGAGCTCTATCGGGCATGCAAAGAAGCCGCAAATCAGCATTTGTGGGATGATGAAGCTGAAATGTACATCAGCGGTGAGAAGAAGCAGATCTCCTGTGCATCGCAGGTATGGATGGTACTGGGAGGATGCATCGAGGGGGAAGAAGCAAAAAGACTGTTGGAACGGATCGAGCGGGACGAACAGGCGTCGGGTATGGTGACGCCGTATATGTATCACAATTATATTGACGCGCTGATGTCGGTCGGTGAGACGCAGAAAGCCGTGGAAAAGCTGGAGACCTATTGGGGAGGCATGGCTGCGCAGGGGGCAGATACGTTCTGGGAGTTGTATAATCCTCAAGATCCCAATGAATCTCCTTATGGAGGAACGATCGTAAACAGCTATTGCCATGCCTGGAGCTGCGCGCCCGCATATTTTTTGAGAAAGTATAAGGTTGGAAGGAACAAAGCATGAGTCTGGTAGATTTGAGGGGGAAACCATTTTATCTGGATGAGAAGGCGGTAGAATGGGTAGAAAGTACCTTTCACAAAATGACAACGGAACAAAAATGCGGGCAAGTATTCTGCCCGATGGGATTTCGCGATGATGAACCGGTTTTGCGGCATCTGGTGCAGGAGATAGGCGTGGGCGGAATGATGTATCGCTCCGGTTTTATGCGCAACATCCAGAAAACGCATCGCTTGATACAGGAGTTGGCTGACATTCCTCTGCTTCTGGCGGCAAATACAGAAACAGGGGGAGACGGACTGGCCTTTGAGGGTACTTCCTTCGGAAGGCCGATGGCAGTTGCCGCCACAGATGACCCGGAAAATGGATATCGAATGGGTATGACGGCATGCAAGGAAGGTGCGGCGATGGGACTGAACTGGTCGTTCGCGCCGATCGTGGATATCAATCGGGAATTTCATAATCCGATCACGAATGTGAGGACATTCGGGGATGATCCGGAAAAAATCATTCGATTTGCAGGGAAGTATATGGATGCTGCGGATGCCTGTGATGTCGCGACAGCGATCAAGCATTTTCCGGGGGACGGCGTGGATGAGAGAGACCAGCATATACTGACCAGCGTTAATAGCTTGTCTGTGGAAGAATGGAATGAGAGCTTTGGCTATATTTATCGGACACTGATCGAAAAGGGAACAAAGACGGTGATGGCAGGGCATATCGCCCAGCCTGCATATGTAAAGCATTTAAACCCGCATGCGACGAGAGAAGAGATGCTCCGGCCGGCATCGCTTTCAAAGGAGCTGCTGACGGGGCTGCTGCGAAATCAATTGGGATTTAACGGCTTGATCAGTACGGATGCAACGCCGATGGTTGGATTTACTGCATCCATGAGCAGAGAGCGGGCGATCCCGACAGCCATTGAGAGCGGATGCGACATGATCCTGTTCAACAAGAGCATAGAGGAGGATTATCAATATCTGCTTCACGGTCTGGAACAAGGGATCGTGAGCAGAGAACGACTCGATGAGGCAGTGCTCCGTATTCTTGCCACCAAGGCCTCGCTGCACCTTCATACGAAAAAGGCTTCGGGAACGCTCGTGCCGGATGAAGATGCATTGGCCGTTATAGGATGCGGCAAGCACAAAGCATGGGCAAGAGAGGTCGCGGATCGGGCGATCACCTTGGTGAGGGATAAAGAAAGCCTGTTGCCGATTTCTCCTCAAAAATACAAAAGAGTATACCTCAACGTCATTCAAAAAGAGATGGATCCGGAACACCCGTATGTAAAGCAGTGGAAAGAACGTTTTGAAAAAGAGGGCTTCGAGGTATCGGTGCGGGATCGCAGGGTATCCATTGAGATCATGGACTTTGTCCATCCGGAAAGGATGACCTCTCAAAAAAAGAAACTGATGCATGAGATGTACCGCAGCGTAGCGGAAATGAAGCAGAGCTATAATCTGTATGTCTATATCTGCAACATGGAAAATGCATCCAACAATACAACGCTTCGCTTGAACTGGAATGTAACGTTCGGGTTGGGGGATGACGCGCCGTGGTTCGCGTCGGAGATCCCCGTTCTGATGATCAGTACAGCATATCCGTATCATCTGTTTGATGCGCCGATGATAGGGACTTATATCAATGCATACAGCGGCAATGCGGAGTTCTGTGATGCTGTTATGGAGAAAGTGATGGGAAGATCCGAATTTTATGGCGTCAGCCCAATCGATCCATTGTGTGGAAAAACCTATATCTGACGGGAGCGAACATAACATGAAGGCAATCATATTTGATCTGGACGGCGTCTTGGTATTTACGGATCGGTTTCATTATCAAGCATGGAAACAAATAGCAGATGAGATGCATATCTATTTTGATGAGGTGATCAACAATCGATTGAGAGGGGTCAGCCGCATGGATTCGCTGGAGATCATTCTGGAGAGGTATACGGGCGCTCCTCTGACGGAAGAACATAAAATCCGGCTGGCAGCGGAAAAAAATGACATTTATCGAAAATTACTGGACACTATGAGTCCGGAGGACGTATCGGATGAAGTGAGAGATACATTGAAAGAGCTGCGCCGGAGAGGATATCGGATCGCCCTGGGCTCTTCTAGTAAGAACGCCAGGTTTATTTTAGAGAAAGCCGGACTGACAAATGAATTTGACGCCATCTCAGATGGCAACAATATCACCAGATCCAAACCGGACCCGGAGGTGTTTTTGAAGGCGGCGGAATTCCTTCACATAAAACCACAGGATTGCCTGGTGGTGGAGGATGCGTGCGCGGGGATCGATGCCGCAAAGGCAGGGGACATGAAAGCGGCCGGACTTGGTGAAGCAAGCGGTTACGCGAAAACGGACTATCCTATGAATAAGATCGCGGATTTGTTGGAAATATTAGAATGAAGGAAGAAACCAAGAGAAAAGGCGGATCCTCGGGCTGCTGTGCCACGCAGCTTGAGGATCCGATTTTTTATGAAGAGGATCGGGCGCTGCGTTTGTCGGATCGAATGATCGTCGTGTATTTTGATCACACGAAGATGTGGTTTGGGTGTTTACAATTTGCGGATTTTCATGTATGATAGCCTCATAAAAAA
>CAYLPF010000022.1:0-11833 GCA_964385485.1 uncultured Lachnospiraceae bacterium
TCTTCCTTCCTCTTATTGGAAGCGATTGCTCTTCTCTTGATCTGGAATGCATCGAACCACATTACCAGGAGCATGATCGCGCCCTTTGCCACATACTGATAATATGTATTCAGTCCCGCAAGCTGCATACCGTTTGCCAGCAGGCCCATGATCAGCACACCGGCAACACAGTTCGCGATCTTTCCTTCACCGCCGCGGACAGATACGCCGCCTACCAGGACGCCGGTCAGTACGGTAATTTCTGTTCCTGACGCTGTTCCTGCTGCCGCTGCGCCTACCCTGGAAGTCAGCACGACTGCGCCGATACCGCAGAAGAGGCCCGCGATCCCGCCGATCGCATACTTCATTTTCTTCACATTGATCCCGGCCAGGCGGGAAGCCGCCTCATTTCCTCCCAGCGCAAATACGTATCGTCCAAAGTACGTCCTGTCCATGATAAAGCTCATGATCAGCCCTGCCACTACCATAAAAATAGTCGCGTACGTAAGACTCGGATGCAGTATGGTTCCCTGTCCGATCACCTTGAAGGAGGCCGGAAGGGATGAGATCGTTTTTGAATTCGTGATCACGTATGCAACGCCCTGATATACTGTACTGAGGCCGATGGATACGAAGATACGCGGAAGCTGCAGGAGCTGTTCGAGCAGCGTTCCTATCATCCCGAACGCAATACTGATCACAATCGTGATGAGAACTGCCAGCGGAATCGGGACATTCAGATACACGATCATCATAGCGCAGAGAACGCCGCAGATACTCATCTGATATCCCACCGCCATATCAAGACCGCCGGACATCATGATCAGCGCAATGCCGTATGCTGAAATGATGACATACGCGTTCTGGTTCAGAATATTAAGCAGGTTCGTCAATGTTAAAAAGTTCTGGCTGGTAAAGGTAAACACCACACATATCAGCAGCAAAAGAACCCAAGCCAAATTTCTTCTGCAAAAATCAATTACTTTAGCCATCTCTATTCCTCCACAATTCCTGATGCCAGCTCAAGGATCCTCTCCTGAGTAAACTCATTCTTCAGAACTTCTCCGCTGACTCTGCCTTCATGCAATACGAGGATCCTGTCGCTCATACCGAGCATCTCCTCCATCTCGGATGAGATCATCAGGATCGATTTTCCTTCCTCCACAAGGCGGTTCATCAGCTTGTAAATCTCCTGTTTTGCGCCTACGTCGATCCCCCGGGTAGGCTCATCAAAGATCAGGATATCCGTGTCCGCCGCCAGCACCTTGGCCACGACCACCTTCTGCTGGTTGCCGCCGGACAGGTTGCGCACAAGCTGCTTCGGCGTAGGCGTCTTGATATCGAGAGTCCTGATGTATTTGTCGACCAGATTATCCAGCGCCTTAAAATTCATCAGACCCTTCCTGCTGTTCTGCCGAAGGCTCATGACGGGAATATTCCACTCAATACTGTACTCCAGGAACGCTCCCTCCTGCTTTCTGTCCTCCGGGATCAGCCCGATCCCCAGATCTACCGCATCCGCCACAGAAGCGGCTTTCATGGCCTTCCCTCTGACGATGATCTCGCCCCGCTCCGGCTTCACGTCCCCGCATATCATTTTTGCAAGCTCTGTCCGGCCCGCTCCCACCAGGCCTGCCAGTCCCAGGATCTCGCCTTTGTGCAGCTTCAGGTCGATATGGAAATCGCCGTTTCCCGTCAGGTCTTTGACTTCCAGTACAGGCTCGCCGATCTTCACGTTCCGTTCCGGGAATTTCTCGGTCAGCTCCCGGCCTATCATATATTTGATCAGGTCTTTTTTCGTAATATCCGCCACATTGCAGGTAACCACGTACTTCCCGTCCCGGAAGACCGTCACTCTGTCGCAGAGCTCAAACAGCTCCTCCAGACGGTGGCTGATATAGATGACAGATACGCCGCGCTCCTTCAGCTTGCGGACGATCCGGAACATATTTCCCACCTCTGCCATGGGGATGGAAGCGGAGGGCTCATCCATGATCAATACCTTACAGTTTTTAACAAGCGCCTTTGCGATCTCCACGATCTGCATCTGGGCCGTGGAGAGCATCTGCACCTGCGTACTGACGTCAATTTTTACGCCCAGATCCTCCAGGATCTCCCCGGCGCGTTTTTTCATTTCTTTAAAATCGGGCATTCCTTTTCTCGGGCCTACCCGGTCCCCCAGGAAAATATTTTCCGCAATGCTTAAGGACGGCACCAGATTGAACTCCTGATATACGACTCCGATACCGGCGTCCTTGGCCAATGCCGGAGTCAGCTTTTTATATTCTTTTCCGTCTATAACAATCGTACCCTTTTCCGGCGAAATGGCTCCTGAGATCGTCTTGATCACTGTGGATTTTCCGGCGCCGTTCTCGCCGATCAGCGCCAGTATTTCTCCTTTTTCTACGTCAAAAGAAACATCATCCAGCGCCACAACGCCAGGGTACAGCTTGGTCACATTCCTGACCTCCAATATCTTGCTCATACGATTTCCTTTCCATACTGTACCAGATTGATATTACAGCAGGAAGGCTGCCCCGGAATCCTCCCTGGGATTTCAAGACAGCCTTCTGATCTTTATCCTTTTCCCTTATATTTTACTCCGGGAAATACTCTTCCATCGTCTCAAGAGTGATCGGAATACAGCGTTCCTTATAAATACCGTCTTCTACGCGATCCATCCAGGAACCATCCATCAGTTTGTAGCATGTGTACGGAGTACCTTCTCCAAGCATCACAGTGCCGCGGATCAGGGAAGTATTGTCCGCAGATTCTTTGATCTTGCCGCGGATGAATTCCGGCGTATCTACTGTATAGATAGCGAATTCATCTTTGTTTTCTACCTTTGACAGTGCGATCTCGTCAGAACCCTGTGCGATATCTGTACCATATGTAAGGATACATTTTACATCCGGATGATTCAGGAACAATACATCTGACAGCTCCTGTGCCTTTGTCGCGCCGTCGGTAATGGTCTGCTCTGCGACGTAAACAACATTTGCCTTTGAAGTCAGGTTTGTAATTTCATGTAATCCGTCGCTTCTGCGGATCGCGTCGTCAGAGTCTCTCTCCTCCAGGATCGCAACCTCGATGCTTCCGTCCTCAGCATCCGGGAAGGTCTCCTCGATCCAGTCAGCCGCCATCTGGGCAACCACTGCGCCTGAGTCAAACTGGTCTACGTTGATGCAGACATCGTATGCGTCTCTCTGCTCCAGGACAGTACCGATGTTGATCACAAAAGCGCCCGCTTCTCTGGCTGCGATAGCCGCGTCGCACATAGCGGATGCGTCAACCGCAAAGGTAATGATGTAATCCATTCCCATAGTTACGAAGTTCTCGATATTCTGGGCCTGCGTCTCAACAGAGCCATCTGCGTCTGCGGACGCGTACTCCATACCGTTTGCGGTAAAGTAAGCTTCCATATCGTCAGACATGCCGGCAAAGAACTCAGAGGACATCATAACCGGTGAAAATCCGACTTTCTTTCCTGTCATATCGGCGCCTTCCGCCTCTTCCGCGAAAGCGGCTGTCCCTGCGGCCATTGTTCCGGCTGCCATACAACCTGCAAGCAATACTGCCATCAATTTCTTACTGTTCATTTTTCTACCTCCTGTAGACTTGTTTTATTGATCTAATTATATCAGCGCTTTTCAAAACAATGAGGTGGAAAATTCTATCAAAAGGTGGTGATTTTTGCCCTTTCCCCATTCTGCGTCACGATCACCCTGCCGCAATCCTTGGCGATCTCCTCCCTTGATTTTGAAAAATAAATGATCCGGATCCCCTTTTCCGCAAGCAGCCTCAGGTAGCCCCGGAGGCTCTTCCGTTCTTCCTGGTTCATTCCGCTGTAAGGGCTTTCCAGGATCATGATCCGGGGCCGGTTCAGTTCAAAACGGCAGATCGACAATATCTTTTTCTGGACAGCGCTCAGCTCTTCTACCCTTCTTATCCGCGGGTCGATCCCTGTTTTCCTGTAAAATTCCCCGGCAATGTTTTCCCTTATGCTTTTCTTGATCAGTCCGAAACGGTATTTCCCGACCCGGTGCGGGATCGGCATGATCAGATTGTCCGCGACAGTCAGATTTTTCAGCAGGAACTCCCCGCTCTCCCTGGGAATGACCACGGTTTTCTGTTCCTGACCCACTCCCGGCTTCGGAATATCCGCTCCGATATACTGATCCCATATCTCCGGGTCATGCGATTTTATATAATTCAGGTAATCCCAGATACAGCCCTTCATCTCCCATTCATAATCATACAGCCCCAGAAAAAGAAAGGAAGCATCCTTCTGTACCACAGGTTCCGTTTCCTCCAGCCTTTCATGGCGAAGATACCGTCTCGCCCGTTCCGTCATCCCGTACCATTCCTTCAGATCCCTCCCCTGGGAAACGATCTGGATGCGGTTCGCTATTTCAGCAAACATCGCGTAGCATTCTGAGAGGATCACAAAAGTGATCCCTTCCGCGTTTGCTCTCCTGATCAGCTCACACAGCTCCTCCGCCTCCTGCCCTTCGTAAACATCGCTTCTGGCATCCAGCACGATCATCCGCGCTCCATGCATTTTTGCCTTCAGTATGCTCAGCTTCTGCCGCTCCTTTTTGCTCAGCATCCAAAGGCTCGCATCCGCAGGGATGTCTACCTGTTCTCTTTGCAGGTATTCCGCGACCTTTCTTTCCGCCCGGCGCCGGTCATAATACTTCCCCGGGAACGGCAGATACCGCACTGCCTCAAGATTTTCGGCCACTGTCAGCGTTTCGACAAGATCCTTTTCCGCTGTGATCGTATAGATCCCATACTGATACGCCGTATTCCGGTCATAATTCTCTACCTTCTCTTCAAAAAGCAGCAGTTCCCCCTGCTTCAGCACACACTCACCGGCAAGAAGGCTGACCAGGGTCCCTGTGCCGCTTCCTTCAATGCCCTGGATATAGAAAATATCCCCTTCAAACACCCGGATCTCGTAATCCTGCAGCATATCATCCTTGCGGTCATCCTGCATACCATGCCGGATCCTCAGTATCTCCCTCATACAGAATCACCTCTCAAACTGGTTCTCGTATTTTACCCTGGAAAATACATCCACCACCGGCATGGTGATCACCGCGTCCGTGCCTTCCCCTTCTATTGAACGGTAATGGATCCCGTTTTCTTCTCCAAATGTAATCTTAAGACGCATATTCACATTGCTGAGGGCTATCCCGTTATGGCTGCCCTTCCTGTTCCCCGTTTTCAGGAAATACTGCTCCATCCGTTCGTTCAGCCGGATCAGTTCTTCCCGTGATATCCCTACCCCGTTGTCGGAAATAATGATAATGAGCTGGCGCTCCGTCCTCATCAGGCGGATCTGTATCTTCCCCTTTTCTTCTGATTTTTCCAGGCCGTGTATCATCGCGTTTTCCACCAGCGGCTGCAGTGTCATTTTAGGCAGGTACAGTTCATAGATATCCTCCTGCTCTACCTCCACTTCCATTTCGAACCGGTCCTCAAACCGGTATTTCTGGATATAATAGTAATCCTGGATATGGCTCAGCTCTTCCCGGACCTTCACCAGATTGTCATTATTGCTGATACAATACCGGAAAAACCGGGACAGGATCTCTGTCATACGGGCGATCTCCTCCTGCCCGTCCATCAGCGCCCTGCTGCGGATACTGTCCAGCGTATTATACAGAAAATGCGGATTGATCTGGTTTTGCAGCACAGACAGCTCGATCCTTTTCTGGATCAGGCTCAGTTCCTGCGCGTCCTCATCCTTCCACGCGACCGCCTTCTCCCGCTTCCGTTTCCGTCCCTCCGCGATCAGATAGTTCATTACTCTTGCCTGCTTTACGGAAAAACAAAGCGACGGGACCAGAAGAGCCAGCGCGAGCAGTAAAATACCGGCTGTCACCAGAACGGGCGCGCCGAAAAACGCGGTCAGGAGCGCGGTCAATATCGCAGCGGCGGCCATCCCCGATAAAATAATCACTGTTTTCATTTTTCTCCTTTGGATCAGCTGTAGATCCTGCGATACTCCGTCGGCTTGATCCCGGTCTGCTTCTTAAACAGCTTCGAATAATACTTTTCATCCAGATATCCCACAAGGGACGCGATCTCCTTGATCGTCAGATTCGTCTCGGACAACAGCTTCTCCGATTCCTCCAGCCGTACCTGTGTCAGGAATTCATTGAAGCCGATCCCCATCTCATCCCTGAAGAGCCTGCTCAGATAATTTCCGGAAACATTGCAGGAAAAGGCCACATCCTCCAGTGAGATCTGTTTTCCATAATTCTCACGGATAAACCTGGCCGCCATGGTAATGGGCTTCCCCATTTTCTCCTTCAGCTTTTTCTCTCCCTCTTCCAGATATTTCTCCAGCACGAGATATACGTTTTTCATCACCTGCGGGAAATTCTTCCCATTCAGATATCCGTAATAAAAGTTTTCCATGAACCTTGAGCGTTCCTCCCCCTCCGGAAAGCAGACGGCAAGCCCATGCTGCAGGCTGAAAAACGCATTCAGGATATCATCCGGGTAGGAATTGCTCAAAGCCCCCGCCCGACGGTAGATCTGGTCAAAGACATTGCTCAGTTCCTCTCTCCGCAGGTATTTGATACAGTCCTTTATCTCCTCCTGCTCCGCGTCTGTAAACAGCTGCTCCCTGTTAAATCCCGGAAGCCCGGCGATCTGGGCATAGTCGAGAATACCGTTCCTGGTCAGCACCAGTCTCCCCCACTCGGCAGCATGGGCTTCCACAAAGCCCTCCGGCAGTTCCGAAACAGAATGCTTCATGGAACTTACTCCGATGTTCAGCCTGAACTCTCCATACAGTTCACTCAGATCCCGGATATCATAATACAAAACAGAAATCGCCTGCCGGATAGCGTTTTTATCCTGCTCCCTGAAATTCAGGATCATCACAACGCCCATATATGTCGTATGGTAGTATACCCTTCCCAGATCCCGGAAGCTTTCCCTGATAAAATCGGCTACCTTAGCGCTGCTCAGGGAATCCCTCTGTCCAAGCACGGCGCTCAGATCTGAAAACATGCTGAGGACCTGATAGCAGCCCGGCGAAAAATCCGTGTGGAACTGCGCATTGCACGCTTCCTCTGATGTCAGATAAACCTTCATTTTCTGTTCCTGCCGCCGGAGGAACAGGTCCCAGAAGGCTTCCATCTCCTGCCTGCTGCGTTCCTCCCTGATGGAAAATATCTCATCCTCCTGCTGCTTCCTGGCCCGCAGCTGGTCTATCCTCCGGCAGACCCTGACCAGCGTTTCGTTTAACTGTTTCCCGTCGATCGGCTTCAGCAGATAATCCATCACATTCAATGATACGGCGCTTCTCGCGTACTCAAAATGGCGGTAACCGCTGATCAGGACAAACAGCGGATCCGGATTGACCTCCCGCACCTTCCGGATCAGCTCGATCCCATCGTATACCGGCATCTTGATATCTGAGAGGACAAAATCGGGGGCATTCTTTATGATACTTTCATATGCCTGCTTCCCGGTATGGCACTCGTCTATGATCTCTATTCCCAGCTCCTGCCAGCGCCCGAGCTGTTTGATCAGCTCAATAATCTTTGGCTCATCATCTGCTATTATCAGCCTGTAACTCATATCCACACCTTCTCAGTCCTTCTGTTCCCTTCCCTCCCGGCAGATCTCATTGATCCACCGGCAGAGATCGCCCGGATAGTCAGCCTCACAGTGCGGCTTGTCCCAGATAAGCTTATAATCCACATGTCCGCCTGCCGCCGCCAGCTTAAGCGCCAGCGTCATGCCCGCCGTAAAGGAGGTGTCAGCGTCACTTGCGCCTACCCGGATACGGCAGTGAGCGGCTGCATCGCTGTGTTCCTCTGTCCCTATATAATTCAGCGGATTGATCAGATAGATCCTCCGCTCCTGTTCCTTATCGCAGGAAGCCGCCGCATAAGCGGAATAATATTTCTCATATTCCTCCGGAAAGCTCTCCTTCAGCTCTTCGATGGCCTTCGTAACACCCTGGTTAAAGTGCATATAGTGATTTTCCTTTGAGCCCAAAACCCTGTTTTCCCCGCTGTCCATTCCCAGCGTATCAAAGGAGGTACACGGTTTCATTCTCCTTCTGTGGCGCAGCACATAAGTATCCAGATCCGACACCCCGGCCTCCTGGCCGTTCCAGGTCAGCCAGTCTCTTTTATCCCTGCCCTTTACTGTGACCATCGGCGGCTCCTGGCCCTCATAGGCCACGCCCTTCGGCGGACGCGACAGCATATCTCCCAGTGAAAGGGTCTCCGCCCTGGAAAGCGCTACTCCCGGGCCTGCATGTCCCTGCATCAGATCAGAGCCTTTTTCGTCTGAACTGTCCTCTTCCACCGGCGCCATGGCCAGATACTCATAATTGCCTTCCAGATAATCCTCCGGGGAATACGTCTCCTCCAGTTCCCCTGCCTGAAGCTTTCTCAGGAATACGGTTGCGGAATCATTGATGAGCTTCATCACGTAATCGTATCCGCTTCCGCTCCTTCCGTCCTCGTTCAGCGTCAGGATCCGGTGTGTTTCCGGGTCCTCAAGCTTCAGTCCGTTAAAATATTGAATGTACTGCTCCTTCAGCTTACATGACAAAGCCTCCTGGAACGGAGTCATACGCCCCGCCGGTCCTGCCGGGGAATTCTCATTTTCCTTATCGGCACAAAACATCCATTCGTAAGCCTGGTCGGAATGCTCCAGATCCACGATGGGACAATATATCTGCGCCGCATATACATCATCCCGCTCGTCCATAAACGCCCCGTTTTCTTCAAGATATGAGTCATAATCCGCATTGTTGCCGGTGACAGCCAGCAAAGAAGACATCGCTCCGCCGGCGCTCGTACCGACAGAGATGATGCGGTCCAGGTCTCCCGGGATCGATTCTGCGTTATGTCTGAGGAAACGGATCACCGTCTTTAAATCCACAAGATTTGCAGGGGATTTGCCGCACCATTCACCTTTTTCATTCCGCGATTCACTGCCGCGGTTGCCGCAGGTCACATAGACGAACCCCTGCTCCAGGTACTGCGGCGCGGAACATCTGGGGCCGCCCAGCCATACATGGGGCATCTGCATATAGCCCGCTGAGTTATTGCACAGAACAACCGGCGCGTTCTTTGCCGTATAGCCGTTCCTGCTTCCTTCCCGGCTGATCTCCCCGTGCTCCTTCATGTAAGGCTCCGGCACAAAAATACTCAGGCGCTGAAATTTCGGTACCTCCGCCTTCTCTGTATATAAAATATCCTCCAGGCACCAGCATTTATATGTATCATCATAAAACCAGCTCTCCCGGCAGTCCGATAATTCCATTGTCTTATTCGTAATTGAAAGATTCCCGTTCATGTTTTTCCTCCATAATCTCCCTTAATATATGCTCTAACGTATCTACGATCTCCTGTATCTCACGGCGTCCGATGCCATCGTAATGCACTCCGGCGCTTACCACCGCCGGGCTTTGAAAGGTGTCCGCCAGAGCCCTGGCCCACCTTTTGCAGATCACATCCTCCCTGTGTCCCGGAAGCGCGGCCACCTTCACCGGCAGCTCCGGCCCGGCCATCGCGACTGCTCCGATATGCCCCCGGTCACCGCCCTCTATCAGAACATTCACACCGGCTCCCGTATCAACCATATGAATGCGGATCTCCTGTTCCAGCAGGGTCACCTTCCTGCTAAAGTCCCTGTCTTTTTTCATATTCCTTCCCATTCATAAGGATCTCCGTTCAGGCCAAACTGCCTCAGGATCCTCTGCACCGCGCAGGCAGTGCATTCCTCCACCGACTGCGGGCGGTGATAATACGTCAGCATCGGCGGCATGATCACAGCTCCCATCCGGCTTAATTCATACATGTTTCTCAGATGGATCGTACTGAGGGGGGATTCCCTGGCCACCAGCACCAGCTTTCTGTTTTCCTTCAGGGTAACGTCCGCCGCCCGGAGCAGAAGGTTGTCACTGTATCCCGAAACGATTCCGGCCACTGTTTTC
The DNA here is from genome assembly GCA_964385485.1 of uncultured Lachnospiraceae bacterium. Taxonomy (GTDB): domain Bacteria; phylum Bacillota; class Clostridia; order Lachnospirales; family Lachnospiraceae; genus Choladousia. The sequence goes on from CAYLPF010000022.1 coordinate 9,959, forward strand.
ATGGAGCAGGGAACAATGATCATTCCCGCGGTCTCAAAGCTCCCGGAGGCAGGACGCGCCCCGATCCTGTCATTTTCATAGCAGACATCCGCCAGTTCCTTTACCTGCTCCGGAACAAGCTCCGTCTCCTGGCACAGCGTCAGACAGGCCCCCTCTGTCATGATCAGGTGGGTCTCCACCGCACCGTTTTTCTGAAGCTGCCGCAGCAATTCAACCGCAAGGGGCGCTCCGGACGCGCCGCTCATCCCGATCAGCAACCGTCTCTTCATTTCTTTTTTCCACCGTCCTGTTCCTTTGGCAGCCATTTATCCGGATCCACTTCCATAAACGCCGCCCGCCTGAACCGGTCCTTCAGGTGGAACGGAACTGTGCAGTCAAAGATCGTCTTGCAGCTGATCCCGTCATCCGAAATCGACGGAGCATACTGTGGACTGGAGCTCGGGTCTAACGGATGGCATCTGACACCCGGGATCGTTATGATATCCCGGTCTCCCTGGAACCTTGTATTCAGCGCCCACAGGACGTCCCTCGTATCAAATATATCCACGTCCTCATCCACCAGTATCACATGCTTCAGCTCCGGGAAGGAGGAGAACGCCAGCAAAGCCGCCTGGCGCTGTTTTCCTTCATCCGTATGGACCGTTTTCCTGCACTGGAGGATCGCCATATACTTCCCGCCGCCGGAAGCATGCGCATAGACATTTGTCACCTTTCCCGGCAGCGCCTTTTCAATCATCTGGTAAATGCTTGCTTCTGTCGGGATCCCTGCCAGATTCACATGCTCCTCCGACGGCCCGATCACCGTCTGCATGATCGGATTTCTCCTGGTGGTCACCGCCTTTACCCGGATCAGCCAGCATTCCGGGGACGCTTTTCCGTTATATCCCGGAAACTCCGGCATCGCATAGCCCGTATGGGAATTCTGATCCTCCACGACCTTTACCCCAGGAACGATCTCCCCCTCAATGACATACTCCGCATTCGCGATCGCGTTTTCATTGATGGAAACACATTTGTGCAGCTTCACCGGCTGCCGGCGGACAGCTCCGGCAATCGACAGTTCGTCGAAGCCCAGCGGCGTAGTCGGCGGTTCAAAGCAGGAACCTATCTCTATCGCCGGATCCACCCCGATCGAGATGGAGATGGGAAGCGGCTGACCCAGTTCTGTCGCCCGCTCCGCCATGGCGCCGATATGACGGCTTCCCGGCTGAAGAAAAATTGACAGTTCATTTTTTGACTGAATACACATCCTGTGGATCGTCACGTCCGAAAGCCCGGTATCCGGATGCGTCGCGTAGCACATCCCCATCGTGATATACGGACCCGCGTCCACCGGCGTATTCGTCGGCGCAGGGATCAGACGGAACAGGTCAAAATCCGGATCCTCCGCCCGATAGATGATCTCCTGGCAGGGCGCCGCTTCCTCCGTTACCACCGGCGGTACCGGATTCTTTGCGCACTCGCACAGCAGCTTCCCCAGATCCTGCTGCCTGCATCCAAGCAGAGTGCCGACTCTCTCCCGGCTGGCCAGCAGTCCGATCACCACACTGGCCTCCGGATGACCCTTCACATTGTGAAAGATCATCGCCGGTCCGTTCACTGTTGTGGGGCGCATCACCGTTCCGCCTGCCCCGACATAGCGGTACACCCCGGAAAGCTCCGCCCTGGGATCCACCTCCACATCCGTTTCAATTAACTGTCCTGGTATTTCCTTCAATACGGCAAGCGCCGTACGCAGATCCAAAATGTCCGTCCTGTTATTCATGCCATCTCTCCTTCTGCTGTATAGCTGTTTCGGCTGCCCGGACGGAAGAATGGCGGAACTGCCTGAAAGTTCCGAATCGTCCGTCAACAGGCACTATGGTTTCTTCTTAT
>CAYLPF010000023.1:0-11745 GCA_964385485.1 uncultured Lachnospiraceae bacterium
AAATATTGTCAGGAGGGAAGGACATGCTGGTGACATTAAAGGAGAATCTTGAAATCGCGGAGAGTGCAAGGAGAACCTTTGCACTGCCGGATCTATGATCCGATTACCGAGGATCATGCTGGCTGCGCCCTCCAGCGGCAGCGGCAAGACGACGCTCACCTGCGGAGTCCTGCAGTCCTTTGTAAAACGGGGGCTTTCGCCTGCATCCTTTAAATGCGGGCCGGATTATATCGATCCGATGTTCCATACGAAGGTCATCGGAGCGAAATCCCGGAATCTGGATACTTTTTTTACAGACAAAGAAGTGACACGGTATCTGTTTGCCAGGAATGCCGTAAATGCGGGCGTTTCCGTGCTGGAGGGCGTGATGGGGATATTTGACGGACTGGGCGGTACTTCCGCCAGTGCATCCTCTTACGACCTGGCCTCTGTGACGGATACGCCGGTCATCCTTGTGGTGAACGCAAGAGGGATGAGCCTGTCTGTCATTCCCATGATTCAGGGATATCTGGATTATCAGAAGCAGCTCGGCAAAGAAGTGATCCGGGGCGTTATTCTGAATCAGATGACGAAAATGACGTATCTGCTTCTTAAGGAAAAGATAGAACAGCAGACAGGAACCCGGCTGCTGGGCTACGTGCCGAGGCTTGAGGGATGCGCGATCGAGAGCCGTCATCTCGGGCTGGTAACGCCGGATGAGATCACGGATCTGCGTCAGACGCTGAACCGTCTCAGTGAGGAGCTGGAAAAGTGTCTTGATCTGGACGGAATACTGGAAATCGCCGGGAGTGCGCCGGATTATGAGGAGCGGGAGCTTCAGCCGCCGGAAAAGGCTGCATGGAGAAATATATTGGGGAAATTGCCCGATAATGTCCCGAAGATCGGCGTGGCCATGGACGAGGCTTTCTGTTTTTATTATCAGGATAATCTTGAGCTTTTGCAGCGGATGGGAGCCGAACTGGTGAAGTTTTCTCCGCTTCATGATGAGGGCCTTCCGGGGCAGCTTGACGGAATGCTCCTCGGCGGCGGTTATCCGGAGCTGTATGCGGAGCAGCTTGAAGAGAATGTCTCCATGAAAGAACAGATCTGCGAAGCGCTGTTGAAGGGGATGCCGTATCTCGCGGAGTGCGGCGGCTTCATGTACCTGCATGAAGAGATGGAGGACATGGAGGGCTGTGCGCATGAGATGTGCGGCGTGATTCCGGGAAGGTCTTTTCGGACACCGAAGCTTTCCAGATTTGGCTATATCGATCTGAGCGTGAAGGAAGGCAGCAAAGCGCAGCTCCTTAAAGCGGGGCAGACCATCCGCGGCCATGAATTCCATTACTTTGACAGCACAGATTCCGGGACGGATTATCACGCGCAGAAGCCGGCGGGAAAACGGAACTGGGACTGTATCCATGGAAATGGCCACAGCGCGGCGGGGTATCCGCATCTGTATTACTGGTCAAATCCGGAATTTGCGTCGGAATTTGTCCGATGCGCAGCAGAATATGCAGCGCGGCGCTATGTATAGACACTGCAGGAAAGGGATGCAATTAAATGATGGAAAATAAAAAAATCACGCTGAAATATGTGCTGAACCATATTTCTCCGTGTGACCAAAAAGCAATCGGAGAGTGCCGTCAGCGCTGGGACAGCATCGCGAAGCCACTCCACAGCCTGGGCTGGATGGAAGACGCCATCGCTATTATAGCAGGGGCGCAGCACAGCAGCAGGGTAGTCACCAACCGGAAGATCCTCGTACCGATGTGCGCGGATAACGGCGTGGTGGCGGAGGGAGTGACCCAGACGGGGCAGGAGATCACTGCGCTTGTGGCCGAGAATTTTCTGGATGAAAAATCCTGCGCGGCTGTGATGTGCAGAATGTCGGATGCTGATATCCGTCCCATCGATATCGGGATGGTCACAGATACGCCAAGAGTAGAAAAACGCAAGGTGGCCTACGGTACGAAAAACTTCGCAAAGGAACCGGCCATGACAAAAGAAGAAGCAGTTCAGGCAATAGAGACCGGGATTCAGCTTGTGGGCGAGCTGAAAGAGGCGGGGTACCGCCTGATCGCTACCGGAGAGATGGGGATCGGCAATACGACGACTTCCAGCGCTGTAGCTGCATCGCTGCTTAAGGTTCCCGCGGTGGAAATGACGGGGCGCGGCGCGGGACTTTCCAGTGAAGGACTCAAAAAGAAAATACGTGTGATCCGGGAAGCCATTGCGAGATGGAACCTGACGGAAGCGGATCCGCTGACGGTACTCTCCTGCGTGGGCGGCTTTGACATCGCCGGAATCGCTGGAATGTTTCTGGGCGGCGCTTACTATCACGTGCCGGTGCTGATCGATGGATTTATTTCATCGGCAGCGGCGCTTCTGGCGGCGCGTCTCTGCCCGGACTGCACCGGTTACATGATCGCCTCCCACGTATCAAAGGAACCTGCGGCTCACATGATCCTTGAGACGCTTGGCCTTTCTCCGGCCCTCGATGCCGGGATGTGCCTTGGCGAGGGAAGCGGGGCAGTGGCGGTCTTTCCACTGATCGAAATGGCGGCGGAGATCTATCACAGCATGAGTACGTTTGCGCAGATCGATATGGAGGCGTATGAGGAATTAAAGTAGGAATGATAATCCTGGGGGAACTGCACGGATTGTTTTACATATGATATATTGAGACAATCGACAGAGGTGAAAAAGGGTTGAAGCCTTTACTTGAACTGAAGCATGTAAGCTATGCCTATCACAGTAAAAGCGGTGAGACGATGGCATTGTCTGATATATCCTTTCAGGTGTACGAGGGGGAATTCGTCGCAATTGTGGGGCCGAGCGGCTGTGGGAAATCCACGCTGCTTTCACTGATTTCAGGGCTGCTCCTTCCAGAGAGCGGCTCGATTTTATTTGAGGGACAAAACGGAACAGCCTTTCGGGATAAGATTGGTTATATGCTGCAGAAGGATCATCTGTTTGAGTGGCGAAGCATCTACCGGAATGTCATTCTGGGGCTGGAGATTCAGAATAAGCTGGATGAAACGTCCAGGGCAAGGGTTGAAAAAATGCTGATGGATTACGGCCTGTACCGATTCAGGGATGCGAAGCCCGGTGAGCTCTCCGGCGGAATGCGGCAGCGGGCGGCGCTTATCCGGACACTGGCGCTGGATCCGGACCTGCTTTTGCTGGATGAACCATTCTCTGCCCTGGATTTTCAGACCAGGCTTACCGTGTGTGATGATGTGTATGAAATTTTGAATAAGGAGAAAAAGACGGCTCTGCTGGTGACACATGACCTGTCCGAGGCGGTCAGCATGGCAGACCGGATCATCGTCCTGGGAAAACGTCCGGCGAAGATACGTTCGGTACTGGAAATGAATTTTGAAGAGGCGCGCCTGACGCCGCTGGGAAGGAGAAACACGCCGGAATTTAAAGATTATTTCAATCTTCTGTGGAAGGAGCTGAATGACGGTGAGTAGAGAAACGCATATTTCTTCAGCACAGAAAAAATATCTGAAAAAGCTTCAGCACAGGCAGTGCAGGATACTTGCGGTCCGGATATCGATCCTTCTGGCTTTCCTTCTGCTGTGGGAGACGGCAGTCCGGTGTTCCTGGATCGACGGCTTTATTTTCAGCAGCCCGTCCCGGATATGCAGGACTTTCGCAGCAATGTGGATGGATGGCAGTATTTTTCTCCACGCAGGGATCACACTGGCGGAAACGATGGTAAGCTTTGCGCTTGTAGTCATCCTTGGAATCAGCGCTGCAGTCCTGCTCTGGTACAATGAGGAACTGTCCTGTATTCTGGAACCGTATCTCGTGGTACTGAACAGCCTTCCGAAATCCGCGCTGGCGCCCCTCCTCATCGTATGGCTCGGCGCAAATATGAAATCAATTATCGTGGCAGGAATCTCGGTGGCAGTGTTCGGGACAGTCCTGAATCTGTACACCGGATTTGCCGGGGTGGATCCGGATAAGATCAAGCTGATCTATACACTGCGTGGCAGCAGGCGGGATGTGCTTTGCAGGGTGATCCTTCCCGGCACGCTCCCCCTCCAGATCAGTGTAATGAAGGTGAATATCGGGCTTTGCCTGGTGGGAGTAGTGATAGGGGAGTTCATCGGCGCAAGGCAGGGGCTGGGTTACCTGATCATTTACGGAAGCCAGGTCTTTAAGCTGGATTATGTTATTATGTCCATTGTGATCCTTTGCGTGATCGCCATGGCGTTGTATGGGATCCTGAGCCTGATAGAAAAAATCTGCCTGCGGATGCGCTAGAAGGCTGCCGGAGATGATCCGGCGGCGGCTTCCCGTTCCCTTTTGGAAAACACACATCCGCAGTAATCCTGCCGGTACAGCCCGTACCGGGCGGACAATTCCACAGAGCGCTTATATCCGTTTCGCTTTTTGAAATCGGAGGGGAGCCACCGGACATGATACGATTCGGCCAGCTCTTCGCCGATTTCATTTAATTTTGCGGCATTTTTCAGAGGACTGATGGTGAGGGTGGTGGTGAAATAATCGAAGCCTCCTGCAGCGGCCGTCCGGGCGGATTCTTCCAGACGGAGGCGGAAGCAGGCATGGCAGCGCTCCCCGCCCTCCCGGATATGCTCGAGCCCGCGGACGGCGTCATAGAATTCCTGCGGATCAAATCTGCCTTCTATGATACGGATGGGGTAACGGGATGGCATCTCATCGATCAGCCGTTTTTGTTCCTCAACGCGGTGAGTATATTCCTGTTCCGGGCAGATATTCGGATTATAGTAAAAAACAGTGATCTGAAAATAGTCGGACAGGTACTCCAGTACGTAGCTGCTGCAGGGAGCGCAGCAGCTGTGGAGGAGAAGGGTTGGGGCTGTATCAGATGCGCCCGCAGTGCGGGCGATGATCTTTTCCAGTTCTTTCTGGTAGTTGCGTTTTTGCTGGTGATTTTCGGACATATCTGTTCTCCTGGATCGTTTTTCTGTATTTTCCTCTGACATTATATAAAGTATAATAAAAGAACCCCTGCCAGGCAAGCCAAAATTATGATAAATGTAAAAAATGGGTTGACAAATCAATATCTGGTAGGTATAATCTAAAAAGTGTGTTAGGAGGAATATGCCTTGTTCGACCTTACAGCAGTGATTCTGACCGAAGGAAAGGTGATACATCAGGAGACGGAGCTTGGGTTAGACATTTTGTCTTATCGGTTCGGTGACTTTAAGATAGCGAAGAAGACCCCGGTGTCCCTCACGATTGAGAATGCCGGTGGCAGGAAGCTGATCTTGAAGGGAGATGTGCAGTTCGAGGTATTGATACCGTGCGCACGGTGTCTGGAGCCGGTGGCTTCAGAGATTTCTGTTCAGTTCGATATAGAGACTGATACGGATGATAAAGATTATATTGATGGATATAACCTGGATGTGGATCAGCTTGTTCACGATGAGGCATTGTTGGTGTGGCCGGAGAGAGTGCTTTGCCGTCCGGACTGCAAAGGGCTTTGCAGTACCTGTGGACAAAATCTGAATGATGGCTCATGTGATTGTGAACGAACAGATTTGGATCCGAGAATGGCCAGGATCCTTGATATTTTCAGTAATTTTAAGGAGGTGTGATTCATGTCTATCTGTCCCAAAAATAAAACCTCGAAGGCCAGAAGGGACAAGAGAAGAGCAAACTGGAAAATGAGCGCTCCGAATCTTGTTAAGTGCAGCAAATGCGGCGAGCTGATGCTTCCGCACAGAGTCTGCAAGGCTTGCGGAACTTACAACAAAAAAGAAATCATCGCAATGGATTAATTCTATGCAGTTTCTTAAGGCTGTTACCTGGTAGCAGCCTTATTTTTCTGTTGATTTTTATAATAAGTTTTGGTACCATATAGCAAAAGCCAGAAGAGCAGGCTTTGAGAGTTCTGCGCAGTCAGGATGTGCAGCAGAATTCTTTTTGTGCATACAGCAGGAGGATACAACATGGGTGAGACAGTTCGGGTGGTTGTTGATGCTATGGGCGGAGATAATGCGCCTGGTGAGATTGTAAAAGGCGCGGTACATGCAGTGTTGGATCATGAAAATATTCATGTCATACTGACCGGAAAAGAAGACGCGGTCAATGCGGAGCTTTCCAGGTACACTTATCCGAAGGAAAGGATCGAGGTTGTACATACCTCAGAGGTTATTGAGACCGCGGAACCGCCGGTGGCAGCGATACGGACCAAAAAGGATTCCTCCATTGTCATTGGACTTATGATGGTCCGGAGAGGGGAAGCAGATGCATTTGTTTCCGCAGGCAGTTCCGGTGCGGTTCTTGTCGGCGGACAGGCGATCGTGGGACGCATCAAGGGAATTGAGAGGCCGGCTCTTGCGCCGCTTATCCCTACGGAGAATGGCGTTTCTTTACTGATCGACTGTGGAGCTAATGTAGATGCGAGGCCTTCTCATCTGTTGCAGTTTGCCAGGATGGGTTCTATCTACATGGAAGACGTTCTCGGTATCAAAAATCCACGGGTGGGTATCGTGAATATCGGCGCGGAGGAGGAGAAGGGAAATGCACTTGTGAAAGAGACATTTCCATTGCTGAAGGAATGCGGCGATATTAATTTTACCGGCAGCGTGGAAGCAAGGGATATCCCATCGGGAGCCTGTGACGTGGTTGTATGTGAAGCCTTTGTCGGCAATGTGATCCTTAAGCTTTATGAAGGACTTGCCGCGACACTTCTGAAAAAGATTAAGGGCAGTATGATGCAGAGCCTTAAGACAAAGATCGGTGCCCTGCTCATCAAGCCGGCGCTGAAAAGTACGTTAAAGTCCTTTGACGCCAGTGAATACGGAGGCGCACCACTCCTGGGACTTAAGGGGCTTGTGGTGAAAACTCACGGAAGTTCAATGGCCAACGAGGTCGAACACTCAATTTACCAGTGCGTACAGTTCAAAGAACAGCGCATAAATGAAAAAATTAAAGAGCATATCCTTGTATGACAGGCCGGCATGCCTGCCTGTGAATGGCAAAGGATATGAAAGAAGGAGAGAGTTGATATTATGGAATTTGAAAAATTGCAGAATATTATTGCGGAGGTATTGAATGTAGATGCTGATGAGATTACGCCGGAAACTACGTTTGTAGATGATCTGGGCGCTGATTCCCTGGATGTCTTTCAGATCATTATGGGTATTGAGGAAGAGTTTGATATCGAGATCCCGAACGAAAAAGCAGAAAAGATCGTCTCGGTGGGAGATGCTGCCGAAGAGATCAGGAATGCGATAGGATAGAACAGAGGGAGGCTTTTATAGCCTCCTTTTTATAAGGGTGGAAGAACAGAAATGGCAGAATTCAATTCAAAAGAACTGGAAACAAAGATCGGATATAATTTTAAGGACAGATCCATGCTGCAGCAGGCGATGTGCCACAGCTCCTACGCCAATGAGCACAAAGGGGAATTTCATGATAATGAACGGCTGGAATTCCTGGGGGACGCAGTGCTGGAGGTGATCAGCAGCGACTTCCTGTACCATCACTATCCGGAGATGCCGGAGGGAAAGCTGACGAAAATCCGGGCAAGTATTGTCTGCGAGCCTACACTGGCTATGTGCGCGAGGGAGATCCGCCTCGAGGAATACCTTCTTCTCGGAAAAGGCGAGGAGCATACGGGCGGGAGATACCGCAATTCTATCATTTCGGACGCGATGGAATCTCTGATCGGCGCGATCTATCTGGATGGCGGCTTTGCTGACGCAAAAGAATTTATTGAACGGTTTATCCTGACGGATATTGAGCATAAAAAGCTCTTTTATGATAGCAAGACTATCTTGCAGGAAATCGTTCAGAGTGACTTCAAAGAGGCTGAGATAAAATATGTGATCACAGGCGAGGAAGGCCCGGATCATGCAAAGCGTTTTATTGTCGAGGTGCAGATCGGCAGTGAGGCCATGGGCACAGGCTGCGGGAGTACAAAGAAGGCGGCTGAGCAGGAGGCGGCCTACCGTGCGATTATCGGATTGAAAGGGAAAACAGAGGATGTATCTGAAAAGCATTGAAGTACATGGTTTTAAATCCTTTGCAAATAAAATAGTATTTCAGTTCCACAATGGGATCACCGCGATCGTCGGGCCGAACGGAAGCGGCAAGAGTAATGTCGCCGATGCGGTCCGGTGGGTACTTGGCGAGCAGAGTGCAAAGCAGCTCCGGGGAGCCAGCATGCAGGACGTTATCTTTGCGGGAACAGAGACGAGAAAGCCTCTTGGATACGCTTCTGTATCGATCACATTAGACAATTCTGACCACCGTCTCCCGGTTGCTTATGATGAAGTGACGGTGACAAGGCGTGTATACCGCTCGGGCGAGAGTGAATATCTTCTGAACGGCACACAGGTCCGGCTGAAGGATATCAATGAGATCTTTTACGATACAGGTATCGGCAAGGAAGGGTATTCTATTATCGGACAGGGACAGATCGATAAGATACTGAGCGGAAAGCCGGAGGACCGCAGGGAGCTTTTTGATGAGGCTGCAGGTATTGTCAAATTCAAGCGCCGCAAGAATACGGCGCAGAAAAAGCTGGAGGCAGAGCGTCAGAATCTTGTGCGTGTCAATGATATCCTGGCGGAGCTGACGAGGCAGCTTGGCCCGCTGGAGAAGCAGGCGGAAATTGCCAGGATCTATCTTCAGAAAAGAGACGAGCTGAAACGGTACGACGTGAATCTTTTCCTGCTGGAATTCGAGCGCCTCAGACGGGAACTTGAGGAAACAGAAGAGAAAAAACAGTTGGCTGAAGCCCAGATGGCGGATACGAAGGCGGAGTACGAGAAAGCAAAAGAGGAGTACGAGCTTTTGGAAACGCAGATCGAGGAGCTGGATAAGGCGCTTCAGACGAAGAGGGATGAAGTCTCAGCGGGCAAGCTGCGCAGACAGCAGTTTGAGAACCAGATCGAACTTTTGGGCGAGCAGATCAATACGGCAAGAACCAGCGATGAGCATTTGCAGTCGCGTATCGCTTCAATCTTACAGAAGATACAGGAGCATGAGCTTCAGGAACAGCAGGCCGTGGATGATCTGTCCTCTCTGCGGGAACAGCTCCTGGCGGTATCCGGAAGAGAAAAGTCCGCGTCAGATGAAGCGAGCAGAGTTAAAGGTGAAATCGCGGAGCTGGAAGCTGCGATTGAAAAGGGGAAAAGCGACATTATCGGGCTTTTAAACCAGCGGGCAACTGTAAAGGGACGGATGCAGAGATATGTAACGATGCTGGAGCAGGCGCAGGTACGGAGAGCCCAGCTTACCCAGGAAGCGCTGAAGCTGGAGAGCGAAAAGGCGGAACAGGATGTTATCTGTCAGGAGATCACAGAGGAATATGAGGGGATCACGCGGCGGATCGAACAGCTTACGGGACGCAGCGATGAGGTGAGTGAGAAGCTTTCCGAAGTCCAGCAGAAGCTTCAGGAATACAACCGAAGGTTCGAGGGAGAGCAGACCGAGTTCCACAGAGAATCTTCCAGGCTGGAGTCACTGAAAAATATTGCGGAGAGGTATGACGGATACGGCAACAGTATCCGCCGGGTGATGGAGCAGAAGGACAGAAATCCGGGAATATTAGGCGTTGTCGCCGATATAATTAAAGTAGATAAGGCTTACGAGACAGCGATAGAGACAGCTCTTGGAGGAAGCATCCAGAATATCGTAACAGATACGGAGGAGACTGCAAAGAAGCAGATCGAATTTCTGAAAAAGCACAGATATGGCAGGGCTACATTCCTTCCCCTGTCAGGCATTACAGGGAAGGGCGGCTTTTCCACTCCCCAGGCGTTAAAGGAGCAGGGAGTGATCGGACTTGCCAGCGGCCTTGTATCCGCTGACAGAAAATATTCCGAGCTGATACAGTTTCTCCTGGGGAAAACTGTGGTAGTGGACCATGTGGACAATGCGATCGCGCTGGCGGGAAAATACCGCCATTCGCTCAGGATCGTGACGACGGACGGTGAACTGTTGAATCCCGGCGGTTCCATAAGCGGAGGCGCTTTTAAAAATTCCGGCAATCTCCTTGGAAGACGCCGGGAGATCGAGGAACTGGAAAAACAGGTGCAGAACAGACGTCTGATATTGGATGAGCTGCAGAAGAAGACAGATGAGAGCCGCAGCCGGCGAAATGGTATGCGGGACGAACTTGTCCGCCTGAAGGATGAGCTGCAGGAGGAATATCTGGCTCAGAATACGGCAAAAATGAAGCTGCAGGAGCTGAATGAGAAAAATGACAGCACCGGGCAGGGCTATCAGCGGATACAGTCTGAGGCCGGGGAGATCGAGGCTCAGATCCGGGAGATCAAAGAGAGCCAGGCAAAAGAGCAGCGGGAGCTGGAGCAGTCGGAACAGACAGAGCATGACACAGAGCAGTTGATCCTTCAAAAGCAGGGGGAGCTGGAAAAAAAGCGCGGCGAGGAGAAGCTGGCCCTGTCACATACGGAGGAGATCCATCTGGAGCTTTCAAAGCTGAATCAGAAGGAATCGTTCATCCGGGAGAATGCTGCGCGGATCCGGCAGGAAAAATCGCAGCTTGAGACGGATAAGCTTCAGTTTGAAGCGGATATAAAGGAAGCGGCGGAAAGCGTCAGCGAAAAAGAAGCTCAGATCGAAGAGATCAGGCGGACGCTGGAGCAGGCGTCCTCTTTGGAGGAGCAGTTCCTCAGGGAAATAGAAGCGCTTGTCCGGGAAAAAGAAGAAAAAAATGCGGTACATAAGAAATTTTTCGCGAACCGGGAAGAGCTTTCACAGCAGATCAGCCTTCTTGACAAAGAGAACTTCCGTCTGAATGCGCAGCTGGAAAAAATGGGCGGGCAAAAGGACGATCTTGTCAACTATATGTGGGAAGAGTATGCCCTTACATTCGGTTCAGCAGCAGAGCTGCGGGATGAAGAGCCAGGCAGCGTACAGACGCTCAAAAAGAGTATCTCCGCGTTAAAGAGTGAGATAAAATCGCTTGGAAATATTAATGTCAACGCTATTGATGAGTTTAAAGAGATCTCGGAGCGACATGCCTTCCTCTCTGCACAGCATGAGGATCTGCTGAAAGCAGAAGAAGCGCTTCTGAAAATCATCGAAGAACTGGATAATGGCATGCGGATTCAGTTTAAGGAGCAGTTTTCCAGGATACAGGTTGAGTTTGATAAAGCTTTTAAAGAATTGTTTGGCGGAGGCAAAGGCGCGTTGGAGCTTGTGGAGGAAGAGGATATTCTGGATGCAGGTATCCGCATTATCGCGCAGCCGCCAGGGAAGAAACTGCAGAACATGATGCAGATGTCCGGCGGAGAGAAGTCGCTGACAGCGATCGCACTTTTGTTCGCGATACAGAATCTGAAGCCTTCCCCCTTCTGTCTCCTGGACGAGATCGAGGCGGCTCTGGATGAAAGTAATGTCGATCGGTACGCAAGCTATCTGCATAAGTTGACAAGAAATACACAATTTATTATTATTACTCATAGAAGGGGTACGATGTCGGCGGCAGATCGTCTGTATGGGATCACAATGCAGGAAAAAGGCGTTTCTGCGCTGGTATCCGTGAACCTGATTGAGAATGAACTTGATAAATGACCGGAATGGAGCGTGATGTTATGGAAGAAAAAAAAGGTTTCTTTAAACGGCTTGTTGCCGGGCTGGCCAAGACGCGGGACAATATCGTTTCTGGTATTGATGCGATATTTAACGGGTTTTCCAGTATCGACGATGATTTCTACGATGAGATTGAAGAGATCCTTGTGATGGGTGACATCGGGATCAACGCTACCACAGCGATTATAGAAGAAT
>CAYLPF010000024.1:0-11255 GCA_964385485.1 uncultured Lachnospiraceae bacterium
GGAGCTTCCTTTCGCATGCCTGGCAACAAAAGGACTGGCGATACAGCCCCGCCCGGTCACTCGGGCGGACAGCCTGCCGCCAGCCTTGTTCTGTGTAAACCTTATTTTCCTTCAGGTATCCTTTGCGTAAACCTGCGTTCTTCCAGGCCTTTTATGCCGGACCGGTCCGCATAAGCCATATTTCAGTCGATGCTGCGGATGATCTCACGGAGCGGCAGAATAAAGGTCGGAGATACGGACAGCTCATCGATGCCCATCTCTACAAACTTCTCTGTCAGTTCCATATCCGCGCCGAGCTCGCCGCAGATACCTACCCATGCGCCGCCCTTATGGCCGTTCTCGATCGTCATCTGGATCGCCCGCAGCACTGCCGGATGATGCGCGTCATAGAACGCGTCCAGCTTCGGATTCTGCCTGTCGATCGCCAGTGTATACTGGGTCAGGTCATTCGTCCCGATACTGAAGAAGTCTACTTCCTTTGCAAGCTCCTCACTGATCAGGACTGCCGCCGGCGTCTCGATCATAACGCCCAGCTCTACATCCTGGTAAGCGATGCCGAGCTCGCGAAGCTCTGCCTTTACTTCCTCCACGATCTCTTTGATCCGGACGATCTCTTTTACAGAAATGATCATCGGGAACATGATAGAAATATTGCCGAACGCGCTGGCGCGAAGCAGTGCGCGAAGCTGCGTCTTGAAGATCTCTTCTCTTGTCAGGCAGATGCGGATCGCACGGTAGCCAAGAGCTGGGTTTTCCTCCGGATCCAGGTCAAAGTAATCCACCTTTTTATCGGCTCCGATGTCCAGTGTACGGATAATGACCTTCCTGCCCGCCATATTCTGGGCAACTACCTTATACGCCTGGAACTGCTCCTCCTCTGTCGGATAATGGTCTGATTCCAGGTATAAGAATTCACTTCGGAACAAGCCGATACCTTCCGCGTCGTTTGAAAGCGCACCTGCCGTATCTGAAACGCTTCCGATATTTGCATAAAGATGGATCTCACGTCCGCTCTTCGTTACGGTTTTCTGTCCCTTGAGTGTTTTCAGAAGATCCGCTTTGCGCTGCTCTTCCTCCATCTTTGTCTTTGCCGCCGCGATCTGTTCCTCATCCGGCTCCACGATCACAGCGCCCTGATAGCCGTCCACGATCGCAAGCTTTCCGTTCCACTCTTTGCTGATCGGCACGCCGATGATAGCCGGTATATTCATGGTGCGGGCCAGGATCGCCGTATGGGAGTTGGAAGAACCATGCTCCGTAACAAACCCGAGCAGCTTTGACTTGTCCATCTGCACAGTCTCACTGGGCGCCAGGTCGTCCGCCACCAGGATCACCGGCTCCTCCAGATTGCCCATGTCGCTGTCCGTGCCGCTTAAGATACGCACCAGGCGCTCGGAGATATCCCTGATATCCGCCTCTCTGGCCTTCATATAATCGTCATCCATGCTGGCAAACATCTGTGCGAAATTATCGCCTGTGACGGCTACGGCGTACTCTGCGTTGACGCCATCCTGCTGGATCATATTGATGATGGACTCGCAGTAATCGTCATCATCCAGCATCATCTGATGCACTTCAAACAATGCCGCTCCGGATTCGCCAACCTCTTTTAAAGCTTTTTCATACAGCTCCTGAAGCTGTGCTACCGCTTTTTCCTTTGCCGCGCCGAGCCTTACCAGCTCCGCGGCCGTATCCTCTACCTTTTCCCTTTTTACAACGGCGCTGTTCTTCTCATAGAAGAAAACCTTACCCATTGCAATTTTTCGGAAGATAGATTTGCCTTCATATCGTTCCATGCTGATTGTCCCCCATCCTGTTTAAATAATGCGCAGGACATATAAAAAGTACGCGTCAGGAAATGCTCTTCCGATATGTCTGCGCTCAGCGTGATTGATTACAGATTCTCCTGGAAGAATTTTTCCAGAGCAGCGATCGCTTCCTCTTCGTCTGCGCCGTCAGCCGTAATGGTAACTTCAGCGCCCTTCTTTACGCCCATGCTCATGATCATCATCAACTGCGTAGCGGAAACGGTTCTCTCTTCCTTTGTCAGAGTGATCTTGCTGGAAAACTTTTTAGCTTCCTTTACGAGAAGTCCTGCCGGTCTTGCGTGGAGTCCCAGTTCATCGTTGATTACATAGCTGAATGATTTCATTTTTGTTTTCCTCACTTTCGTTCATTATTTAATTTAATTTTAAGATATACAGAGTGTTTCGTCAAAGCAAATCTGCCCGTTCCGCACACACTCTTCAAAAGAACGGATACACGGATAGTCTGTTGTATTCTCCCCGCTCTTCCGGTACGGAAGATACCACACGCCATGCAGTCCGTTTTCGGCAGCGCCTTTTACATCCTTTCGCAGACTGTCGCCGATAAATACGCATTCCTCCGGCTGGCAGCCCATTTTTTCCACACACAGCCGGAAAAACCGCGCCGAAGGCTTCTCCGCCCCTGCCTCTTCGCTGGTCACGATCCGGTTCATATAGTCCAGCGCCTGGAGCTTTTCCAGCTTTTTGTATTGCATATACGCAGTCATGTCAGAGCCGATCCCCATGAGTATATTTTTATTATAAAGGGCAGAAATCAATGACATGAGTCCCGGCTCCGCCTTCATGGCCGCGATCAAAGTGTCCCAGTATACGTGATACATCTTCAATGCATACGACGGCTTATCGATCTTCAGGAGCTCCAGAATACACTGGAAACGGATCAGCCGGTTGTGGATCGCGGCGCAGTCCGTCCCTGTCCTTTGCTCCACCAGCCTCTGGGCGCGGGTAAAAATCTCTGAGAATTCCTCCTTCTCCACCGGAAGTACAGAGGTGCAGTAATCCGACAGAGCTTTTCTGGCAATACCGTCCGCTTCGTCAAAATCATACATCGTATTGTCGATATCAAAAATAACCGCCTTGATCATTGTCCCCCGTATTCCTTCCTGTCATACATCATTCTTCTCTCTACATTCCCAGCCCGGGGTAGTAAAATATCTCCGGGAAGGACCTGTAGGGGCGTCCGCCCGGAGATATTTTACTATCCCGGGGCGTCCGGTCCAGACAAAAGTGTATCTTAATTCTGTCCGTAATATGCGTTAGCGCCGTGCTTCCTGTAGTAATGCTTGTCCTGCAGCTCCTGCGGCGCAGGCTTAGCCTGCGGATTGATCAGCTCGCAGCGAGCGGCCATCTTCGCCACTTCTTCCAGTACGACAGCGTTGTGAACCGCTTCGTGTGCATCCTTGCCCCATGCAAACGGGCCGTGGTTCTTGCACAGTACGCAGGGAACCGCTACCGGATCAGCCTTCTGGAAATGCTCCACGATCAGCTTCCCTGTGTTTGTCTCGTAATCCTCCAGCTCTTCCTTTGTCAGGTTCCTGACACACGGGATCTCTCCGTACATATAGTCGGCATGTGTCGTTCCGTAGCACGGGATCGCTCTTCCTGCCTGCGCCCAGCTCGTTGCCCAGGATGAATGCGTATGTACTACGCCGCCGATGGACGGAAACGCCTTGTACAGTTCGCAGTGTGTAGCCGTGTCAGAAGACGGTTTCAGCTTTCCTTCGATCTTGTTCATATTCAGATCCATAACGACCATATCGTCCGGCGTCAGCTTGTCATAATCCACTCCGCTGGGCTTGATCACAAAGTAACCTGTCTCACGGTCGATCGCACTGACATTGCCCCAGGTAAATGTTACCAGTCCATACTTCGGCAGATCCATATTTGCCTCGTACACAATTTTTTTCAGCTCTTCTAACATGTTCCTTACCTCCTTGAACTATGGCCGGAACAGGAGGCTTCTCCTGCTCCCGGCGATTTTACGCCGTATGGCGCGGTTTACTATGATAGTCTCGCCGCCGGTCAGGCGGCATAGATTCAGGGATGCACCTATGCGCGGTAACACTTTCATGCGCAGCGGTACGCTCAAAGCGCATGGGGTTACTGTATTACTCCAGAGTATACATCGCGACTTCATCGATCTCGCGGTTGGTGGAAACGATAACATCCCTGCCGTCCTTTACAAAGTGAAGAACGTTTGCCGGGCCGCAGTCCGTATCCAGTACCTGGACCTCGTATCCCTTTGTCTCCTGGTTGTAAGTGAAAGCCAGGAGCTCACGCGGTCCCTTGCGGTGTCCGACTACAAATGCCTGCCTGCCGCACAGAGGCCCGCCGTAGATCGCATGGACGAACTCCGCGTCCTTCCCATACTCGTATACCTTTTCAAAGGCGCCGTCTTTCTTTTTCCAGATGCTGATCTTATCACCATGGAACGGAGAAAGTACGCCGAGCTCCTTCTCGCCGTCTCCGTCGAAGTCTACCAGAACCGCGTCGCTGGCCGCCTCGGAAAGAAGCTCTCTGATCTCCCATTCGCCCTCCGGAGTTTCCGGCGGAATGAACTGGAAGATACCGTTGTCAGCAGAGATCAGGCTTGTCTGTACGCCGTTTTCATTTACCTTGCAATATCCGTGATTCTTCAGCAGGTTATCCTTCAGTACGTGAAGCTCAAGCTGATTGTCCTCATTGAACGCGCTTAAGTCCTCCGGAAGCACTGCCGCAAAGACCTTGCCCGGGAATCTCCAGTCATCCTTGTACTCATGGTCTGATTTCAGGGCGCAGGCGATCAGATACCTCACGCCGTTCCTCTCCAGAATATCAAAACGATGTACGAACGGAAGATCCACCAGGGTACGGATCTCCCAGTTTCCCTTTGCCTTCGGGGTCGCGATCACGATCTTAGCTTCTTTCGAATCATTCGGTGAATAAAACTTATGTGTGGCAAGGAACTGTCCGTCTGTTCCCGGCACCTGTACCATCGTCATGACTCCGCCCGGCTGATCCCAGACAACATCCTCCTGATTTCCGTCAAGATCAAAAAGCAGACACTTGTCCACCTTTTCCGCCGCTACCAGAAAATGATCCTTCCCCTGATAATGCAGCATTGACATAGCATAACATTTTGTCAGATTTGAAATTACTTTCTTTGTTACCTTCATTTTATATCCTGCCTTTCCTGGTTCTGTTTTGGAACTGTCCGTCAACAGCCTGTGCATTTTGCCCGTTATTTCCGGACTATTCCTTATCCAAAATCGCCGTCATCATCTGATTGGCAAACGCGAGATCGTCTCTCCATTTCTCGTTTCCGACATACCAGAATTCCGTTACGAACTTGCGGACGCCCAGCTCCCATGCCTTATGAATCCCTGCCTCAAAGTTTACATGCCCCGTCCCAAAGGGGATCTCACGGAATTTTCCCGGAACAGTCTCCTTTAAATGCATTGCGCAGAGGTGTCCCCGTCCCGTCTCCAGATCCTGCAGCACATCCGTGCCGTAAGACACCGCCGCATTTGTAATATTTCCAAGATCCGGATATACATTTAAATAAGAAGAATTCACGATATTTACATACTTCATTGCTTTTTCTACTGTATTCATGAATTCTGTTTCCATGGTCTCAAAGCCCATGACAACGCCGGCCCGTGCTGCCATATCCGTTGCTTTTTTCAGATTTTCTTCAAATCTTGCCCTCGTTTCTTCGCTGCCTTCCTCATAGTATACATCATAGCCCGCAAGCTGGATGATACGAACGCCCAGATCCTCCGCAAGAATAATGGCCTTTTCCATGATCTCCATCCCTCTTTTGCAGGTCTCGGGATCATTGCTTCCAAGCGGATACTTTCTGTGTCCGGAAAGGCACATGGTACGGATCGGGAGGCCGACTCCGTTCATCACGCTTTGCAGGCCTGCGCGCTCTTCCTGGGACATATCAAGTCTTGACAGCTTCGCGTCCGTTTCGTCAATACTGATCTCCAGGAAATCGAACCCTGCCTGCTTCGCTGCAGTCAGTTTTTCCCTCCAGCTAAGCGCAGAGGGGATGGCCTTTTCATAAAGTCCCAACGTATATGCTTTCATTTTTTTCTCCATATCATATCCTTCGGAAATATGTTTAAGGTTATCATCATCTACATATGAAATATATCAAAAATCACTTCTTTTCACCTGATGTATGTCCACGCCCTGCGCACGCAAAAGCTCCAGCTCTTCCTCCGGCGCTTTTTCGTCTGTGATCAGATGCTTCACCATATCGATCCCGCAGCTCGTAAAGCTGCAGCCGCGTCCGATCTTCGTATGGTCTGCCAGGACATACACATCCTGTGTCGCGTGCTCGATCATAAGCTGGTTTATATTCACCTCATTTGCGATCTCCGTCGTCACGCCTGTCTGTGCCGATATCCCGGTGCATCCCACAAATGCTTTCCTGGCAAATATATTCTGCAGATTTCTGACCGCAAAATCGCCTACCATCGCTTCTTTGGGATAGCGAAGCTCGCCGCCCGTCAGGATCACACTGACCCCTTCGCCTTTCTCATGGTTGATGGCCTTTCCATTGTTCGTGATCACGGTTATATTGTCCTTTGTAATATAACGGATCATTTCCAGGGCATTGCTGCTTGTATTGATAAAAATCGTATCTTCATTCTCCACCAGCGTCGCGGCATACCGCGCGATCAGGTCACGATAAAACGCTTTCTCATCAATCTGCTTCGACGTATCTTCCATTGCTTTCGCTCCCCCATAGAATCTGGTCAGAAGACCGTTATCCTCCAGATATTGAAGATCACGCCTTATCGTGATCACCGAGACATTCAGCCGTCTCGCCAGATCATCAACCATTACCCGCGGATTTCTCTGCAGCATCTCCATGATCTGATTTCTTCGCCCGTCCACGTATGACCGTTCTCTTTTCATGTTCTTTCCTCCCCTGCCACGGTAAGGAACTGTTCAAAAACAATTCCGAATCAGTATGCAAAAAAGAACACCTGCTGCCTTGAAGTGAAATCACTTACAATTTCATATGTGCCCCGCACTCACGCGAGGCACAAGGCGTAGATTTACCGCACTATCATTACCTGTGATCACTCAATGATGCCGTGTTCTCTCATCTTCTGCTCAATCTCCTGCTGAGACATAATATTGCGGAGACCGATAACGGTCGTACCCTTTTTCTCAGCATCCTTAAACATATTTGCGAAATTCTGTGCGCAGAACACCACGTCGTACTGAGCTGCGGCGCTCTTTCCCTCAGACAGTGCGCAGTGATGTACCTTGCCAGGTTTTATGCCGACCTTGTCAAGCACCTTCTGCATTGTCATCTTCATCATCAGGCTGGAACCTGCTCCGTTCGCACAGCATACCAAAAAACTCATATTATCCTTTGCCATTGTCTTATTCTCCTTTTCGTTCAATATGATATTATAATTTTAATCGTACAGATCAGATCTGTAAAGCATTTTATGATTGTTTGTTTCATAGTAAACCCCGGAAATCCTGCCGCTTACTATAAATCTCCTGTATTATTTTGCGCGTTTCGCCTTCAGTTCTTTATATGCTTCCCAGTCCTCCGTCATCATGAAGTAGCCTTCCTTGTCAGCGCGGTACTGAAGCTGCGGGATAATGAGAAGAACCACTGCCACGATCGCCACGCCTGCATAGCTTAAGAACTTCATCAGCCCCGTCATTACCGGCCATACGACTGCCCAGTCCCACATACCAAGATAACCGCCGTACGCAGCCAGACCTACCCAGCCTGCGATGATCGCAGAACCAAATACCTGGCAAAGTCCGGAGAGGAACGGCAGGATCAAAGCCGCCTTGATACCGCCCTTTTCATTTGCGAAGATAGCGATGGTAGCATTATCGAAGAATACCGGGACGAATCCGCAGATAACAAGTACAGGGCTCTTCAGGACGATCAGAAGCACGATCGCGATGATCTGTCCGAGGAAACCGGCCAGGAATCCCAGCGGAACCGCGTTCGCGGAACCGAAACCGAAGATAACCGCACAGTCAACGCCAGGAATGGAACCCGGCAGCAGCTTATCAGCAATACCCTGGAAGGAATTTGTCAGCTCTGTAACGAAGGTACGTACGCCGAGCTGCAGGATCGCAAGGTAAACCGCAAAGTAGAGACACGTCTGGATCACATAGAATACCATACTTGCGCCCTCTGCGAGGAATCCGCCCTCTACCAGATAATCTCTTCCCAGGATGCAGAGGATCGCGCCGAAGAAGATCAGCATCAGGATAGAGGTACATACCATGTTCTCGTTGAAGATGGACATGAAGCCCGGAAGCTCGATATCGTCGATCTTCTTTACTTCTTTCCCGTTTTTCTTCTTGCCGAAGAATTTCTCAGCCAGCCAGTAGTTCACTGCGATACCAAACATCTGCTGATGAGCCAGTGTAAAGCCCGCGCCGTCTGTGATCTCCTGGCACGGCTTGATGATCAGGTTGGCACCCACAGCCCAGTAAGCGCCCAGCAGAATTGCCATAACAACAATCAGGGCTACATTGTGTGTCAGAAGGCCCGGAAGCGCGAACATGATCAGCCAGTAAGCCGTAGCTGCCTGCTGCACCTGTACATGCCCCGTTGTAAAGAGCGCACGAAGCTTCGTATACTTGCTGAAGCGAACTAACAGAATGTTTACGATGAAAGCGATCAGCAGAAGGATCATCGCGTCTCCGAAGCCCTTGCCGAATACCTCCTCTACGCCCGCCGTCACCGCGTTCTGTCCGAAGTAAGGGTCGATAACCATAGCGTCAATATTGAAAACGTCTTTCAGTCCAACCAGTACCGGACGGAAGTTGCTTGTCAGCCCTGAGGAACCTACTGTCAGGATCAGGTATCCTACGATAGCCTTGATCACACCGGCAAGTACATCGTACCAGGGTTTCTTTAACAGAATGTAACCGATTGCTACAATCAGACCGATCATGAATGCCGGCTGCTGCAGAATATTCGTTGCAAAATAACTCCATATACTCATTAAAATATTCATATACTTTTCCTCTCTCTTTCTCGGCCGGTATGCGGTCCGCAAAACTGCGGCAGCCGTCACACCGGAACCCTTTCTCTATTAAAGTGCCGCCGGGATGTGCCGGCCCGCGCCTTAGTCGAGATATGTTTCCTGGATCTTCAGCAGATCCTCAGGCGTCTTCGCATCTGCCAGAGCCTTTACGACATCTTCATTCATCAGCATCTCGGAAAGCTTCATCATATTCTCCAGATGCTGGTCAGGATTGCAGGAAGCAAGTGTGAAGAAAAGCTGCGCATCCTTCTCCGGGTCATTCTCGTCGAAGCTTACCGGCTTCTCCAGCTTCATAAAGGCGATCGCCGTCTTGTTTACGCCCTTTGCGCCTTCCTGGGAATGCGGCATCGCCACGTTCGGCATGATCACGATATACGGGCCGTGCTTTTCCACACAGGCAATGATATCTTCCTTATAATTAGCCTCTACCGTGCCGTCAGCCTCCAGGCTTTCGCAGCTCATGCGGATAGCGTCTCTCCAGTCCTTTGCTTCCTCTGCAAATTTGTAATGCTTGTTTTCTACAAAATTACGTAACATATGATTGTCCTCCGAATTATTTACTTACCAGGAGCCGTACGGCCCGATCCACTTTGCTTCATCCCGCCCTGTCATCCGGCGATGGTGCGCATCTGCCCGTGAGCAGGCTCCCGGTATCTGTGTCCCATCGCTTTCGCGCATTCGCCCTGTCGCACAGCGATGGTGCGCATCTGCCCGTGAGCAAGATCCCGGCATCTGCGCCCCATCGCTTTCGCGCATCTTACAGGCAGGAGCGGTACGGGATGTTCTGCGGCGCCTCGAAGCAGTCCTCAAAACCTCTTCTGTGGTGGTAGTAGATCTTATCCTTGTCCTGCGGATATACGTACTTGCCGCCTACCTGCCAGAAGAACGGATGGAACTTGTACTCGTTACGGTCTTTCTTGAAATCATACAGCAGCTTGATCTCTTCGCAGTCCGCCTGGAAGTTTGTCCATACATCCCAGTGGATCGGAACTACTACCTTGCACTGAAGGTTCTCAGCCATACGCAGTATATCGATGGATGTCATCTTGTCCTGCATGCCAATCGGGTTCTCACCGAAAGAACCGAACGCCACATCGATATCATAATCCTTGCCGTGTTTAGCAAAGTAGATGGAGAAATGAGAATCTCCGCTGTGATAAATATTGCCGCCCGGAGTCTTCACCAGGTAGTTCACTGCCTTCTCATCCATATCGGTCGGGCAGACGCCTGTCAGCTCTTCGCGGTCCGGTCCTGTCTTATCTGTAGTAACAATACAGGTACGGTCGAAGGAATCAAGCGCAACGATCTCCAGATCCTTGATCTTGATCACATCGCCCGGTTTTACTGTGATGCAGCGGTCCGCCGGAACGCCCCACTTCTGCCACAGCTCTACGGATTTCTTCGGCCCGATGAACGGAACCGGGATTACATTTCCCTTCTCATCCGTAGTCGTCATGCCGCTCTGGATCACGTGTGCCGCCCACTCAGCAGACATATGATCCTGATGATAATGGGTAGCCAGAACCGCGTCTACCTGCTTGAAAGCGAATGGATCGATCACAAACGGTACGTTGCGAAGGTTCGGCTGCATTGCGCGTCCGCCGCACATATTGGCCATCTGATGCCCTACCTTCATCTTGCCGTCGCCGTGTGTACGTTTTCCGTTGCCACACCACAGGTCGATCGTGATGTTCGCGCCGCCCGGGGTCTTGAACCAGACGCCGGTACAGCCCAGCCACCACATAGCTACATTGCCCGGCTGAACCACTTCGTTCTCGATGTCTTCTACAAGCCATGTCCCCCATTCCGGGAAAGTACTCATAATCCAGCTTTCTCTTGTGATTTCGTCAACTTTACTCATAATGCCCTCCTTTTATTTTTTTACAAAACAATCATATCATTCATTTATTTTGATTGTTTTTGTTTTGTTAATTGAAATATATCATCTTTTAAGTCCATTTGCAAGCCGTTTATATGAATGTTTGGCATTTATATGATTGTTTCCTGTTTTTTTACGTATTTCACAATTTTAGCGCCCTGTTTTTGTGCAATATGCCAGTATTACAGGACATTCGCTTCCGGTATAACACATAAAAGAATGCACAAAACGTATTTGCCATGGGCGAGCGGTACTTTTTGCAGCAAAAAAAATGAGCTGTCTGATATTATTCCCTGACAGCTCATTATTTATACTTTTTCAGAAATATTCTGTGCAATCTTCGCTCCCTTTTTCCATTCCGAAAGCGTATAACTTTTTTTATCATGCTTATTTTACGGGCTTCCTTATCCGATCAACACCTGTTTTCCCCGGAAAGCAAAGCCATACTTCCGTATCCTTGCCGGCCATACTTTTCTTTATGCGCGTTCTGCCAGCATTTTCTCCACTTCTTCCTTTGTCGGC
>CAYLPF010000025.1:0-1679 GCA_964385485.1 uncultured Lachnospiraceae bacterium
GAGGCTTCAGCGGGAGTTTTTTACATCCGTCGCCGCCAACATCCACCGCTGTTTCCTGCGCAGGCAGAGACACGGATTGCCTTACCACATAAAGCTCTCCTGACCGGTCAGCTTCCAAATCCCCTCTATGAAATAATAGTCCGCGTATACCATTGGAAAATTATGGAGTTCTTCGTGGAAGGCAACTGAACATTTCTCCAAAATGTAATCCTTTTCCGGATCCCAGCAGGCATCCCTGTCCAATGCCATGAGAAGCTGCAGCGCAGCGTCATGATAGACCGTCTTCTCGTTTTCCGGAACCTGCTTTTCCAGCTCCAGAAATCCGCAGGCCGCAATGGCCGCCGCCGATCCGTCCTCCCAAGGGCAGTCAGCGGGCTGGCAAAAATCAACGGGAATCAGGCCGCTCTGCGGAATATGCGCCATAAAATAACCGGCCGCCTTTTTCGCCGTGTCAAGATATTCCTGTTTACCCGTGTGGATGTAACTCAGCGTAAATCCATACACTGCCCATGCCTGTCCCCTTGTCCAGCAGGAGTTTTCGCCCATGCCCTGCCCTCCTAGAGCGCCTGTCATTTTTCCGGTGACAGGGTCAAAAACCACTATGTGGTTTACAGAACCGTCCTCCCGAACAAAGGTTTCCATGGCTCTATCCGCATGAGTCTGAGCAACCTGTCGGAATCTGGGATCCCGAAGCTCCTCCGAAGCCCAATACAGAAGAGGCAGATTCATCATGCAATCTATGATGGCCCAACCGGCCAGATCCCCCTCTCCTTCGTCATTCCATGCCCGGATCAGCCGCCCCGCCGGATTGAAGCGGCCCGCCAGACTGTTGGCGGCGATCAGCGCCCGATCCCGGGATTTTACATTCCCGGTGAGCCGGCTGTCGGCCACTGCGGTCAACAGCCATTTAAAACCGCTGTCATGATCCATGCCCCGATAGCAAAGAAGATTTTGCTCCAGCTTTTCCTCTAGCCGCTCCGCTTCCGAACGGTACAGCTCTTCCCCGGTGGCATGATACAGCTGCCACAGGATCCCGCCCCAAAAGCCGTTGGTCCACCAGCAGATGTCCTTTTCTGTCATATCCTCATAGCGGCCCTCCGCCGTAAGATAAGGGATTTTTCCTTGATTGCGCCGCACAACCTTTTTCATCTTTTTTTTAATCTTTTCTGATGTCTGTTCCGCCCAGATCTGCTCCTCCAAATCCCTTCACCTCATTTTTTATAAACCTTGCACCTGCAGCTTTTTCTGCCAAGGCAGCCCTCGTCCCGCTATCGCCTGATACGCAGCACCGTCACCGATCTTTCCGGAAAAGAGCAGGTAAAATCGCTTCCGGAAATGGAAAAGCTGCTTTCTTCGGGCCGGATCCACTCCGGCTTTCCAAGCTCGTTTTCGCTGTCCGGTTCCCATCCGCACATCCGATATGCGAGGCCACTTCCCCCTGTCAACCCTTCCACATGGATAGCGGCATCTCTGGCTTTATCCGTCACATTGACTCCCTTGATCAGGATATCCCCTGTCTGCTCCTCTACACTCGCGGAATAATACAATGGCTCCGCCACGATCGGTCTTGACTCGATATCGTGATACTTTACGCCGTCCACAAAAAGCGTCATCCGACGACCATTCACCCTCAGCTCGATCGCATATTCCCGATCTCTCTCCACCGACAGCAGAGACTG
>CAYLPF010000025.1:1779-4855 GCA_964385485.1 uncultured Lachnospiraceae bacterium
TTCCGGAGATGCGGTCCGCGACTTGTGTCCAGATTTCATTTTCCGGCATTTCCTCCCCGCGGATCTCCACAAGACGGTCTCCCTGATTGTTCATAAACAGCTTTTGTACGTAATAGCTAGACGTTCTCATCAGCTGATGGTTGTCAAACCAGATCATGTCCGGCTGCCAGTTGACATAATCCACATTGCAAAGCAGGGGCGCATAGCAGGCCAGCCCGACCTTCCCTACGTTGCGCTCCAGACCGATCATATAGGATGCCTCCGCCAGCGCGTTATACCATGTATTTCCCCGTGAGGCATATTCACCCAGAAATACCTTCGGCCCGTCTTCCGGATAGCCGTCATAACGATGCTGGTTTGCTAAGAACCATTCCGGCGACATGTAATAATGCTCATCAACCAGCGCGATTTCATTCTTTCTCGCATTCGCCCATCCGCGTTCAAACTCTCCGCCCGCCGCGTTTGGCCCGCTGGTTCCCACAATTTTGATCTCCGGATATTTCTTATGTACGGCCTCAAAGATCACGTCAAACCGTTCAAAAAACGCTTCTCCGACCTCTTCGTTGCCGATTCCGAGATACTCCATTCCAAAGGGCGCCGGATGGCCAAGCTGCGCCCGCTTTTTTCCCCACGGAGTCTCTTCGGAACCGTTGGCAAATTCGATCAGATCCAGCGCATCGTCAATCCACGCCTGCAGCTCCTCCATCGGCACGGCCCGATGATAATGAGGGTTGTAGCCCGCCGGGAGTACCGGAAGCGGCTTGGCTCCGATATCCTCGCAAAACTGAAAATATTCAAAATATCCAAGACCGAGCGTCTGGTTATATCCCCAGTTGCTCCTTCGCGCCGGTCTGTCCTCAAGAGGGCCGATCGTGTTCTTCCATCGATACAGAGAATCTCTGGCATCCGGATCAAGGGAACCATCGTGGACGAGACAGCCTCCCGGAAACCGCATAAATTTCGGATGCAGTTCTTCCAGCGCCCCGGCAATGTCCTTTCTCATTCCGTTTCGTCTGCCCTTATACGTATCCGCCGGAAACAGGGACACAAAGTCCAGATAGACCTTTCCCCTCCCTCCGGCCGTGATCCCAAGCCTGCCCGAGAAGTCGGTCACAGGCGAAGTCAGCTCCAGCTCATACTTCTTCCATTCCGTCGTAAGCAATATTTCCCGCGACGCGTAAATCTGCCCGTTTTTGCCGCGCAGAGAAACCGTCACCGGCGCTTCCGGCGACTGTTCCCGCTTCGCATAGCATGTAAAATAGTAAACCCCGCCTTGTATATATGGGATTCCTTCATTGAAGCCGGTATTGCATACGCCGGTTTCCTCGCCCTCTCCCAGCGCCGGATGAATAATATCGATCCCCAGATAATGTGGATTTTTATGGCTCACCGGATTCCCCGTTTCCACAACCAGCCGGACCTCCCCGCCGGTCTCAAGCTTCTCCCATGCGGTTAAATGGTCATACTTCTCGTTGTCGATAGGCGCAAACTCAAAGGAGCGGTTTTGCACCAGCTCCGCATACAGTCCCCCATCCGCCGCATGATTCAGATCTTCAAAAAATATCCCGAATAAATCTCCCACTGCCTTGCCCCTGTTATCGGGGTTGATCCATAATTTCATATGACTCTTTTCTCCTGTTATTTGTGTCTTCTTTTCATCTGCCGATACTCCTTCGGCGTCATTCCGTATTTTTTCCTGAACAGTGAAGAAAAATGCTGGCTCTTTTGATAGCCGACCCGCTTCATCACCTCGTAAACCTTCTGATCCGTGTTTTCAAGCAGCTCCGCCGCCTTCTCCATCTTCACCTCTGTAACGTAGCTTAAGAAATTCTCACCCGTCACTTCCTTGAACAGCTTTGAGAGATAAGCCGGGTGCAGATGGACATAATCTCCCAGAATATTCAGGGAAAGCGCCTGATCGTAGTGTTCCCGCACATAAGCCTTCACCTGCTCGACAATGGCAAGACTCTCCCCCGCCCTCTCCGGCTGTCCCTTTCCTGGGAAAATGCGATCCAGCGTATCTGTCAGATCCTGTTTCACGATCGGCTTTACCAGATATTCCGATACGCCGCTTCGCAGCGCCTGTCTTGAATATTCAAAGTCGCTGTAGCTGGAAATAATGATAATCTTCGTTTTTCCTCCGCCCTCCGCGATCAGGCGGGACAGATCCAACCCCGAAATACGCGGCATCTTCACGTCTGTGATCAGCAGCTCCGGCCTGTGGCGTATCAGCAGATCCCGTGCCAGCGATCCGCCCGTCGCCGTCAGGACCGTATCAAATCCGTACGCTCCCCAGTCCAGCAGATCCCGCAGATATTCCACCATATATATTTCATCATCCACGATCAATACCTTCATTCAGCTTCACCCCCAACGGAATTGTAAACGATACCTTCAAACCGTCCCACTGACTTCGTGAAAATTCCAGCCCGGCAGACGCTCCGTAGTAGTTGATCAGCCTCTGGTTGATGTTCCAGAGTCCGATGCCCGTGTCCTCGTCTCTCTCCTTTTTCTCAAGACGCTCCATTAAGCCGGAGATCTCCTGTTCTGTCATGCCGTAGCCATCGTCAGATACGCTGAAGTGGATCGCTTCGCCGTCTTTGCCGATCTCCACCCGGATATGTTTGGCGTTTTCCCGTGCCTCGATCGCATGTTCAATGGAATTCTCAATGATCGGCTGCAAAATCAGCGGGATGATCGCCACGCTGCCAAGCTCCTCCTGCACATCGATCTCGTATTCGATCCTTTTGCGCATTGCCATAATGGACAGGTAGGATTTCGCGAACGCGATCTCTTCAGCGATCGTCGTCACTTTCCGGTTCTGCATACAATATTGATAAAACTTTGCCAGATGGACGGCCATCTCCGTTACCGCCTCCGGCCTGTCCGCCACGGTTGTGATATAGGAGAGGCTGTTGTAGAGAAAGTGGGGGCGGATCTGAAGCTGCAGCTCCCGCAGCTCTGCCTGACTGCGGAGCTCATGCTCCCTCATCGTGGTATCGATGAGCCGGCTGATGCGCTCAAGCATACGGTTAAACTGTTCAAATACATAGGAAAATTCATTGTCCGGATGCGC
>CAYLPF010000025.1:4955-9493 GCA_964385485.1 uncultured Lachnospiraceae bacterium
CAGAAAATAAGAAAAAAGAGAAACACCGATTTCATCCTTTTCATGATCCACCTCCCGGAGCGCAAAACCGTTCACCCGTAAACGGCATCCGTATGGCATCTATATATACACTATAACATATCCCCCGCGTATCTAACAAAGAATGACCGCAAAAGTGGCGAAACATGACAAAAGGAACTGTCGCCCGAAAGCAACCGTTCCTTTTGTCCCGCGGCAATCTCTTTAATCGTTCTTTACCGACTGATACCATTCATTTACTTCTTCCGTGATCTGCTCGCCTCCGGAGGAATACCATTTCTCCACGAATTCATCGAAGGCTTCGATCGGTTCTTTACCGTAAATGATATCCGTATAGGTCTGAATCTCCATCGTTTCAAGCTGCTCCCAGTATTTTGCCATTGTCTCTGTCGGAGCCGCGTTGAACAGGTCATAAATGTATTCGTCCCTTTGCTCATACGCAATGACATAGCCGTTCGCCATCTCGGGAGAGCTTTCAAAGTACGCCGCCGCCTTGATCTGGTCGCCGGTTGTCGGCTCTACCCCCGACTTGACCTCCGCGTATGAGGATAATGCGGTATCCAGGGCCGGCGTGTTCTTCAGAACAGTCGATTTGCCGGAAGCGAACGCCGCAGTCTTCGGCGGATCAAACAAGGTAGTATCAAACACGACTTCTCCGTCTACGATATCGTAATCATAATCCTGAATATACCCATAGATGAAATCGCCCGTTCCGAACGCCGCGTCCATCAGCCAGTCATAATATTCAAAGAATGCTTCCATATTGTCAAAATCGGCATTGAACATCAGCCAGCCGTCATTCGCACTCTTCTCCTGATAGGTATGCTCACCGTTCTCCTGCAGAATATTCGGATAAGCCACAACCTTCGCGTTCTCATCCACGGAGGTTACATCCGAAACAGACTCCACTACCCAAGGGCAGCCAAGCACGATGCCCGCCTTGCCTTCCGTAAACTGCCCCATCGCGTCCCACGCGCCTGTCGCCGCAGCCTCCTGGAAGATCCAGCCTTTTGAATGCCACTCGGCCATTCTTTCCAGCGTCGCGCGGTTTCCTTCCTGAATGGAGCCATAAACAAGATTTCCATCCTCATCCTCCTGCCAGACGCCCGGAATGTATTTTCCGGAGTTTGCGGAGAAGAGCGTTACAGGATCGGATACCCAGCCTGTATTGTACACACTGCTTCCCGAATAGGTAAATCCATACGTGTCATCCTGACCGTTCCCGTCCGGATCATCTTCAGTAAACGCACGGATGACTTCCTCGAACTCGTCCAGGGTCGTCGGCGCCTCCAGATTTAAGTTATCCAGCCAGTCCTGACGGATGATCATGACCTGCCCTTCTGACACATGAGGGCTTACCGCAAGGCCGTATTTTTTTCCGTCCGACGTCACCGGATAATAGGTCTCCGGAAACTCGTCATAAACTTCTTTCAGGCGGTCAGGCATATATTTTTCAATATCCTCGTCGATCGCCTTCACCTTGCCGGACTCGATCAGATCCGCCATCAGCTGCTGATCATACACGGTAAACACATCCGGAAGCTCCTCGGAGCCGGTCAGCGCCAGACGAAGCTTCGTTGTATAGTTGGAGGAATCCCCTCCAAGGAGCGTCGTTTTTACCTCGATCCCCAGCTTTTCCAGCGTCAGGCGCGTCATCGGGTTATTGTTAATGTCGTCGCCATCATCGTAGTTTCCGGCATTCTCATCCTGCTGCTTTCCGATCGTGATCGTGATCGTTGAATCACCGCTTTTTTCAGACGACGACGTTTCCTCATCTGAAGACCCGCCGCAGCCTGAGAGAAGAATTCCGGACAGCATCGCGACCGTCACCGTCATCGAGATAAATTTTTTTGTTTTCTTTTTCATTCTGATCCTCCTTACGATTCCTATTTTTGCATTTATCCGCTAAGGAAACGCAGCGCCGCTGCCGCTGTTTTCCACTTCTCAGACGCCTTTTCCTCCCGGAACGGCCATCCTTCTACATTTTTCTTATTCCTTTACTGCACCCATGACAATGCCTGTCACGAAATATCTCTGCAGGAACGGATATACCAACAGGATCGGCAGCGTACCGATAAACACCTGCGCCGCCTTGATCGTCCGTTCCGACATAGCCAGCGCGGATGTGGCGTCCAGTGCGAGATCCTGCTGATTGCCCTGCACCACGATCACCTGCAGAAACGTTGCCAGCGGATAATCCTTTGTATCCGACATATACAGAATACCGGTAAACCATTCGTTCCAGTTTGCCACCATGATGAAAAGCGCCACCGTAGCCATACCTGCCTTCGACAACGGGAGGTAAATCTTCGCAAGCACCTGGAAAAACGAAGCGCCGTCTATTCGCGCAGCCTCCTCAAGAGACACCGGAATGGATTTGAAAAAGTTCATCATCAGGATCATATTGTAACAGCTGAATGCGCCCGGCAGAATGTACACGAGGAAATTATCCTTCAATCCCAGCGAGGTATTTACGATATATGTGGGAATCAGGCCTCCGCCGAAGAGCATCGTGAAAACAAAGATCCACATGATCACGTTCCGTCCGCGAAATTCCTTCGAGAGCGCGTAACCTGCCGTCGTAATGACAAACATGGAAAACAGCGTCGCTACGACCGTCCTTAGGATGGAGATCACAAGCGAGCGGACGAAGTTGCTGTTGGCAAACGTCTTTATGTAAGCCAGCAAGGTAAAATCCACCGGCCAGAAGGTGACACGGCCGCTGTTCGCGGCGCTCTTTCCGCTCAGAGACAATGCCAGAAGGTTGAGCAGCGGTAAAAGACAGGTAAGCGAAACCAGGATCAAAAAGATTGCATTGACCACCAAAAACACTTTTCTGCCGAATGATGCATGTTTCATGTCTTTCCCTCCTTCAGAAAATCCGGTACCCGGCAAATTTGTTCGCCAGCTTGTAGGACACAACAGTCAACACAAAACCGATCCCGGATTTAAAGAGGCCGACCGCCGTACCGAAGCTGTACTGTCCGTTGACCAGCGATTGTCGATATACATAGGTATCAATAATATCTCCTGTGCTGTAGGTCAGCGGAGAATACATGTTGAAAATCTGGTCAAAGCCTGCATTCAACACATTGCCAAGGCTCAGCGTCGCCATAACGATGATCATCGGCGCCATGCCCGGCAGCGTGATGTGAAGCGTCTGCTGCCACCGGTTCGCGCCGTCCACGCTTGCCGCTTCATAAAGACTTGAATCGATGTTTGAAATGGCTGCCAGATAAACGATCATGCCGAAGCCGAACTCCTTCCACACATCGGACAGCACGACAAGTGGTCGGAAGATACCGGCTTCTCCGAAAAAGTAAACCGGATCTCCGCCCAGCAGCTCGATGAAATTGTTCACGATACCGTCAAGACCAAGGACATCCTTCAGGATCCCGGCCACTGTGACCCACGAGAGAAAGTGGGGAAGATATACAAGCGTCTGGATACCGCGTTTCAGGCCCACATGCTGCACTTCATTCAGGAGCAGCGCCATAATGATCGGAACGACCAGTCCGCAGACCATCTTGCTGACGGCAATGATCACCGTGTTGATGATCGCCTGTTTGGATTCCGCGAACGCGAAGATATCCTTGAAATTCTGAAGTCCGACAAATTTAGACCCGAAGAATCCGAGCCACGGCTTATAGTCCTGGAAAGCCATGATCAGGCCTCCCATAGGCCCATAGCAAAAGATAAGTGCCAGGATCACAGCCGGCAGCAGCATGACGTACAACGGCCAGCTATGCTTTACCTCTTGCTTCCAGGTTCTTCGGTTGGGCACAAAGGTCTGTATTTCTTTTTTCTTCTTCTTTTTACCGCTCATCTTAACCCTCCTCACATTATTTTCGTCACTTTTTCTCAAAAATCTCCGCTAGGTTTATTATAATTTCATCAGCCTGCATAAAATACACCCGTTTTTCAAGGTTATGTCCCTGTTTTTTAGCTGTTTTCGTTTGTCCTTGCAATTACCGGAGGGACTCGCTATACTCGCTGTAACAAAACAGATCCCGGCCCAAACGCCCGCGCCCGGCGGCGCGGACATCATCAGGCAGGAAGGAGGGGAAAACCATGTCCGGGTATTTATTTGCACATTTTATCGGTGATGAAAAGGACGGCGAACAGATCTATTTTTCCGTAAGCATGGACGGACTGCACTGGACAGATCTGGATCGCGGCAGGCCGATCCTGTGTTCAAAGCTCGGCGCAAAGGGCGCCAGAGACCCTTTCCTGATCCGCGACCCGGAAAGCGGAACCGTCTATCTTCTCGCCACGGATCTGTGCATCGGGGCGGACAGCAAGCTGCCGCCGTCCGCCAGATGGCAAAAGGCGCAGTATCATGGCAGCCGCGATCTGCTCATCTGGGAATCGAAGGATCTGGTCCACTGGAGCGATGAGCGCTCCTATACGATCGGATTGCCCGGAGCGGGCTGTGTCTGGGCTCCGGAGGCCGTCTATGACAGGCAGAAGAAAGCGTTTCTTGTATTTTTTGCCTCCATGACAAAAAATCCGGAGGACAC
>CAYLPF010000025.1:9593-11207 GCA_964385485.1 uncultured Lachnospiraceae bacterium
TGCAAATATCGGACACGGAGCTTGCGCAGCTGCTTGACAATTTTAACCGGACAAATCCGGTAATCAACGGGCTTTACGCAGATCCGGATCTGTATTATGAAGACGGAACCTACTATATTTATCCCACAACAGACGGTTTCCCCAACTGGTCCGGACATGAATTCTTTGTGTTTTCCTCGAAGGACGGAAAGCATTTTGAGAAAGCGGGCAGGCTTCTGGATGTGGCGGCAGAGGATGTCCCCTGGGCGGTCGGATACGCCTGGGCCCCCTGCATTGCCAAAAGGAACGGGAAGTATTATCTTTATTTTTGCGCAAAAGACAAGAGCGGTACCTCATGCATCGGCGCAGCCATAGCCGCTTCTCCCACCGGTCCGTTCAAGGCGTCGAAACAGCCGCTTGTGACGATCGACCTCGTGCGCCGGAAAAAAATCGCGATGGGCCAGACCATCGACCCTTCTGTTTTTTGCGAGAACGGTGATTTTTATCTTGTGTTTGGCAACGGCGGGGCCGCCATGGTAAAGCTGACGGCGGATATGGTACACATTGAAGAAGAAACAATGCGGGAGATCCGGGGGCTTGAGGATTTCCGGGAGTCGCTGATCATCACGAAACGAAACGGGCTGTATCACTTTACATGGTCCTGCGACGACACCGGAAGCGAAAATTATCATGTAAATTATGGGGTTGCGAAATCCCTTCTGGAACCGGTGACGTTTTGCGGCGCCATTCTCCAAAAAGACACCCGCCGGGGCATATTGGGCACCGGCCATCACAGCATCCTGCAGATTCCGGAGGAAAACCGGTGCTACATCGCTTATCACAGGTTCGCTACTCCGCCGGAAGACTATCCGGAGGGAAAAGGCTTTCACAGAGAGACCTGTATCGCGCCGCTGATGTTTGACGCGGAGGGGCTCATGATGCCGGTGGTGACGGTCTAAGGAAACACTGCTTATTTCGTATCCGGTGCGCCAAAAAAATAGGGAGGGGATCTTTAAACATGATCGTTGAACTTGCAAAAAATCTGCAGCCTGACGTCCCGTTTCATGCATATCCGCCCGCGTCAGACCGTACCGCGTGGGAGCGTATTCCCGCAAAGCTTCGCGCAGATCTGATCAAAGAGGGTGAAAAGTATCTGGGCTTGCGGCCCCCGTCGATCCTGATGACGGATTTTATGGAATTTTCAAGAACCGGCAACCGCTCCCATTATGAGGATCTCCTGTTTGAGCGGATGACCGTCCTTGACGCGCTTGTTCTTGCCGAGTGCGCGGAATACCGCGGTCGTTTTCTGGACGACGTGATCAATCTGATTTTTCTGATCTGCGAAGAGACGGCCTGGCAGCTTCCGGCACACAACAGCGACACACGCAGCGGCGCGCATCTGCTCCTGCCGGACGCTGCCCATCCTGTGCTGGAGCTTTTCGCGGCGGAGGCGGGCGCGGTTCTCTCGGTTGCCGAATATCTTCTCCGCGACGCGCTCGGCGCGGTAAGTCCTGCCATATCGGCTTTGGTAAACCAAAATCTTGAGCTTCGTATTTTCAAACCATATCTTACGGAGCATTTCTGGTGGATGGGCGACGGCAAAACACCAATGTGCAACTGGACGTCTTGGTGCAC
>CAYLPF010000026.1:0-11071 GCA_964385485.1 uncultured Lachnospiraceae bacterium
AAGCAGGTTCCTGTGATATGGCGTATCGCAAAGAGACAATGTGCCTGAATTATCAAATACATATGGGAGGTAGAACATGAAAAAGAGTTTAGTGTTAACAGTAGCAGCAGCTATGGCAGCGACCGTATTTGCAGTTCCGGCCTGTGCAGAAGAAGGCGGAAAGATCGGCATCGCAATGCCCACCCAGTCACTGGAGCGTTGGAACCGCGACGGCTCTTATCTTCAGGAGCAGTTCGAATCAGCGGGGTATGAGGTAGAACTTACCTATTCTGACAATGATACAGGACGTCAGGTAAACGATATCCAGAACCTGATCTCTGACGGCGTTGACCTGCTGGTCATCGCAGCTATTGACGGCGAGGCCCTGAACACGGTAATGGAAGAGGCTGCTGAAGCAGAGATCCCGGTTATTTCTTATGACCGTCTGATCAAGTCAGACGCCGTTTCCTACTATGTATCATTTGATAACTATACGGTAGGACAGCTCCAGGGACAGTTTGTAGTAGATACCCTGGATCTTGAGAACGCAGGCGACGCGACCTACAACATCGAGTTCACAGCAGGCGACCCGGCGGACAACAATGCCGGTTACTTCTTCAATGGCGCTGTTGATGTGCTTCAGCCTTATATCGATGCAGGTACGCTGGTAGTCGTATCCGGCCAGACCGATTTCGATTCTGTAGCGACTCCGTCATGGGATACTCAGACAGCCCTTGAGAGAATGCAGAATATCCTTGGTTCTTACTATGCGGACGGGACGCAGCTTGACGTAGCTCTTTGCTCCAATGACTCAACGGCTCTTGGCGTTACACAGGCGATCGAGTCTGACTATGCAGGCGACAATACAGTCCTGATCACAGGGCAGGACGGCGATGAAGCGAACCTGGCAAATATCGTTGACGGAAAGCAGACCATGACTGTTTACAAGGCAGTTGCAAACGAGGCAGTTGTAACTCTTGACCTTGCAAAGGCTATCCTGGCAGGCGAGGAAGCAGACGGCTCCCTGATCGAGGCTTCCGGATGGGATTTCGAATGCGCATATGATACAGAGTCCTATGAGACATCTGAGGGAAATAAGTGCCCGTCTTACCTTCTGGTTCCGACTGTTGTGACAGCAGACAACCTTGAGGAAGCTCTGGTTACTCCGGGATATTATACCGTAGACGATGACGGATATCTTCATCCGGTAGGCTGATCGGCCGCAGATACTGAAAGATAAGAAGATCACAATTCAAACGGGCGGGGCAATGTCCCGCCCGTTTATTAGGAGAGGAGGACACCATTTTGGCTGACAATATTCTGGTAATGGAACACATTACAAAAGAATTTCCGGGTGTCAAGGCTCTGGATAATGTAAATCTGGAGGTGCAGAGGGGCGAGATCCACGCGCTGATCGGTGAGAACGGCGCGGGAAAATCCACTCTGATGAATGTTTTGAGCGGCCAGTATCCGTATGGCAGCTATACGGGGACGGTCACCTATGAAGGCGAGGAATGCAGATTTAAAAGGCTGAAGGACAGCGAGGAAAAGGGAATTGTTATCATCCATCAGGAGCTCGCCCTGATCCCGCTGCTTTCCATCGGGGAAAATATGTTCCTCGGAAATGAGATCAAAAACAGCAGAGGCTACATTGACTGGGATAAGACCTACAGCGAGGCTGAGAAGCACATGAAACAGGTGGGGCTGAATGAATCCGCGCAGACCCTTATCAAGGATATCGGGACCGGCAAGCAGCAGTTAGTCGAGATCGCAAAGGCATTCTCCAAGAACGTGAAGCTGCTGATCCTGGATGAGCCCACCTCATCCCTGAACGATGAAGATGCAAAGATGCTGCTGGATCTTCTGATCGAGTTCAAAAAAGGCGGGCTGACTTCTATCATTATTACCCATAAGCTGAATGAGATCGTTTACTGCGCGGACCGCGCGACTATCATCCGCGATGGAAGTACGATAGAGACGCTGACGAAGGGCGTGGATGATCTGAGCGAGGACCGTATCATCAAGGGTATGGTTGGACGCCCGATGGAGGACCGTTACCCGGAGCGTGAGCGCAGGGTACAGAAGGACGTCATGCTTGAAGTGAAGAACTGGACAGTTCATCATCCGCTCTATCATGAGAAGATTGTGGATGACAATATTTCCTTTAAGGTACATAAAGGCGAGGTGATCGGTTTCTCCGGCCTTCAGGGGGCGGGCAGGACAGAACTTGCGATGTCTATTTTCGGTAAGAGCTATGGCACGAATATTTCCGGCGAGCTGTATCTGAGAGGAGAGAAGGTGGAGCTGAAGGATCCGAAGGCGGCTATTTCGCATGGTATCGCTTATGTAACAGAGGACCGTAAGACGAATGGGCTGATCCTGGATGAGTCTATCCGTTTTAATACAACGCTGGCACGGATCAGCAAGGTATGTAAGAATGGTATTATCGATGTGGACCAGGAGGTTCATGAGGCCGAGAAGATGACGAAGGCTATGGGGACGAAAACACCTTCCAATGAGCAGAAGGTAGGAAATCTTTCCGGCGGCAATCAGCAGAAGGCCTTACTTGGGAAGTGGATGTTTGCGGAACCGGATATCCTGATCCTCGACGAGCCTACACGAGGCATCGATGTAGGCGCCAAATATGATATTTACTGCCTGATCAATGAAATGGTATCGAACGGCAAAGCCGTCATCATGATCTCTTCGGAGATGCCTGAGCTGCTTGGCATGTGCGACCGCATCTATGTCATGAGTGAAGGAAGGCTTGCCGGAGAACTGAAGGCCAGCGAGGCGACGCAGGAGAAGATCATGTCCTGCATCATGCAGAATTCCTGACGCCCGGGGCGCTTTGAAACATAAGAAAGGAGAAAAAATGAAATGAATGGAAAGGTAAAAGATTTCCTTACAAAATATACCATGGTCATTGCGCTGGTAGTCGTATTTGTTCTGTTTTGTGCATTGACAGACGGCAGGCTTCTGTATGCGCAGAATATGTCGAACCTGCTGCTCCAGAACGGCTATGTGCTCGTACTTGCCTGTGGTATGCTGTTGTGTATCCTGACAGGCGGCAACATCGATCTGTCTGTGGGCTCTGTGATCTGTCTGGTAGGCGGTGTCGCGGCTGTATTTATCAGTAATATGGGCATGAATCCGGCGCTGACCATCATCGTTGGCCTTATCATTGGTCTTCTGGTAGGCGTATGGCAGGGATACTGGATCGGATATATGCGTATCCCTCCGTTCATCACGACGCTGTCCGGTATGTTTATTTTCCGTGGCTTCGGCCGTCTTGTCCTGGACAACAAAACGGTATCCATTCAGAACAAAGCTTTCCTGAATGTATTTACATCCTATGTCCAGATCCCGGGTCTTGATGATAACGCAAAATACTCCGCACTGATCGTCGGTGTGCTGGTAGCCTGCTACGTGATCTTTTCCACGTTCCGCTCCAGGGGCAACAAGGCAAAGAAGGGCTACCGCCAGAACAGCGCTGTAAGCGATTACGGAAGATCTGTTATCATTGCGGCGCTCATTATCTGG
Source organism: uncultured Lachnospiraceae bacterium (assembly GCA_964385485.1). Lineage (GTDB taxonomy): Bacteria > Bacillota > Clostridia > Lachnospirales > Lachnospiraceae > Choladousia. The sequence continues at coordinate 3,523 of CAYLPF010000026.1, forward strand.
TACTGCTATCTGCTGAGCCAGTACAAAGGTATACCGGTCATGCTCCTCTGGGTAGTGGCGATCTGCCTGATCTACAACTTTATTACTTCTAAGACAGCATTCGGGCGTTATTTCTATGCGATCGGAGGCAATGAAAAGGCGACAAAGCTTTCCGGTATTGATACGAATAAGATCTATTTTATCGCTTATGCGAATATGGGACTCCTCGCAGGCCTTGCGGGTCTGCTCTGCGCGGCCAGAGTCGGTTCTGTAAACGGCAGCACCGGTACTTCCTTTGAGATGGATGCTATCGGCTCCTGTTTTATTGGAGGCGCTTCCGCATACGGCGGAGTCGGTACAGTAGGGGGCGTTGTTATCGGCGCGCTGCTGCTGGGCGTGATCAATATGGGTATGTCTATCATGGGTATTGGCGATTCCTGGCAGTACGTGGTAAAAGGCGCCGTGCTCCTGGTAGCCGTTGTATTTGATGTAGTCTCTAACCGTAAGTCAAACTGACAGGATGAATGGACTGCAGGAAAGATGAACAAAGCCATTGCAGAATATGCGATGGCTTCTTTCCGATTAAAAATATGCTTCATAAAAGGAAAAGGATCATTCCATGAAAAAAACAACGCTGACGATCTTCTTTATCCTGGCAGGCTGTCTTCTCCTTCTCTCCGGTATCTGGATCTATTTCCAGAAGAGCCTGGAGCAGGTGGATCTTGACGGGAATGGGAAGAGTACTGTATATAAAAAGCATTACGTATTGATTGCGGATGAGATGGATTCCATGCTGTGGCAATCGATCTATGAGAGCGCATACGCACAGGCTTCTGCGGAGAACGCATATCTGGAGATGATTCAGCCTGGCGGCGATATGGAATTTTCACAGTTGGACTGCCTTCAGATCAGTATTGCCTCTCAGGTGGATGGTATCATAATAAAACCGGACGGAAGCGCTCAGATGCGGCAGCTCATCGATGCTGCTGTGGACGATAAGATCCCTGTCGTGACGGTACTGGAGGATGATGCAGCCAGCAAGAGACTCAGCTTTGTTGGCCTGAACAGCTATCAGATGGGGGATGTGTATACGGAGCAGATCCTGAATTATCTGAATCCGGATGTGACAGAGGTCATGGTGCTGACAGATTCTCAGACGAAGGATGCCGGAACGGGGCTGGTATATTCACAGATCGTAAAGGAAGTGGAACAGAGAAAGCTTCCCAAGCAGCAGGTGAACATATCTTCTTTTTCTGTGGACAGCTCTGTTGACTTCAATACGGAGGAGGCTATACGTGATATTTTTGTGGACGGGAGTTCCCTGCCGGATATTATCGTGTGCATGGACGAGGTGATCACGGAATGTGTGTATCAGGCGCTGGTGGACTATAATGAGGTCGGAAATATCGATATCATCGGATACTATTATTCCGATCTGATCCTTGAGGCGGTACAGAAAAAGATCATACCGGCGACGATCGCGCTGGATACGGCGGAAATAGGTACCTATAGTATTAATGCCCTGGAGGAATATGCTTCGTTGGGATATACGAGCAATTACTACAGCGTTGGGCTGAATGTTATCACAGAGGAAAATGCTCCCGTCTTTATGGAGACGGAAGAGCTTCAGGAAGGTCTTGAATGAATCGGAAAGAGAAGCCAAACAGAAAACAATCGATACAGACAAAGCTGAGCGGCATTATGATCCTGGTCCTTGCGTTTGCGCTGTGTATTAATTTCTTTATATTCGGCCAGATCAATCGGGCTGTGGAGCGGATCGACGCAGTGTTTTCCAGCAATGTGACTATCAATGAACTTGCCGATACGCTGGAGCAGGTACAGAATACCGTCTATGAATACCTGAACACAAAAAGCAGCCAGGCATTGGAAAACTATTACCGCTATGAGCAGGACTACCGGGAGCTTCTGGGCAATCTGAATGACCGGAATGTGGACAGTGAGATCAAGATGCTGGAGAAGAATATCAGGAGGATGTCAGAAAGCTATCTGGATCAGACCAGCCAGACGGTGCAGGCGAAGAGAGGACGGAACGTAGAGCGGTACAAGGAATCCTATGAGAAGGAAACGAAGGTTTACCAGTATATAAATTCTTATATTTATACGCTGAATAATCTGCAGTTTCACAGAAACTCTGAAAATTACCAGCTTCTGCTGGCGTCTATGAACGTTCTGGAGAAAGTCAGTATGGGGATCATAGCGGTGGTATTTGGGGCGGGGATCCTGATAACCGTTCTGCTGGTACGCGATATGATCCGGCCATTGATCGCACTGTATACAACGGCCCATGAGGTGTCCAGGGGAAATCTGAATGTGCCTCAGCTCCCGGTGGTGTCCGGGGACGAGATCGGCGTAGTCACGCAGGGCTTTAACCAGATGCTCGCCAGCATCCGGGATTCTATTGAAAGGCTGCGGAAAAGCATGGAAAAGGAAGCGAAGATGCGGGAAAGGGAACTGGCCATGGAGGCGCATCTGAAGGAGGCGCAGCTTAAATTCCTCCAGGCACAGATCAATCCCCATTTTCTTTTTAACTCCCTGAATGCCGGGACACAGCTCGCCATGCTGGAGGACGCGGAAAAGACGGCGGAATTTCTGGAACGGATGGCGGATTTCTTCCGTTATAATGTGCGGAAAATGGGAAGCGACGCGACGCTCCAGGAAGAAATCGAGTCCGTGGACAGCTATATTTATATATTGAACGTCCGCTTTGCGGGGGATATCACATACATCAAAGAAGTGGACAGCGGAATGGAGGATATACGTGTTCCCAGCATGATCCTGCAGCCCATAGTGGAAAACGCGGTGCAGCATGGGATCCACGATTGCATGGAGGAGGGCTGGATCCGGCTTACCGTGAAAAAAGAGGAGGCTTCCCTTCGGATCACGGTCAGCGACAATGGAGAGGGCATGACGCAGGAGATGATCCGGAGCGTGATGGAGGGGCAGGCCGTTTCCCACGCGTCGGAAAAATATTCCACGGGGATTGCCATGGACAATGTGATCCACAGGCTGCAGTTATATTATAATTGCGAAAATCTTCTGAAAATCGAGAGCCCCGGCATCGGAAAAGGAACGAAGGTGAGTATATTGCTGCCCCTTTCTCCGGACAACGTACAGGAAAAAGGCGGTTCCGGCAGATAAAGGCGGGCCGGAGGCAGATACAGGGAGGAGAGAACATGTATCGGATCTTATTAGCAGACGACGAAGGCATCATGCTGGAATCCCTGAGCAGTATCATTAAGGGGAACTTTGGCGAAAGCTGTGAACTGGAAACGGCAAAGACCGGAAGAGCCGTTATCGAGAAAGCGGAGACCTTTCATCCGGATATTGTATTCATGGATATTCATATGCCCGGGATCAACGGCATCCAGGCGATCAGGGAAATCCGGGAATTCAATCATGAGGCGTTGTTTTATATCATATCGGCCTATGACAAATTTGATTATGCGAAGGAAGCCATCGACCTTGGCGTGGAAAAATATCTGACCAAGCCGATCTCAAAAAAAACAGTGATTTCAGTGATGGAGGAAGCCATATCCAAGGTAGACGCCAGACGAAGGCGGCGCAGCGATCTGCTCCGCATCCAGGAAAAACTGGAAACGGTCATCCCTGTGGTGGAGAGCGGCTTTGTCAGCAGCGTGCTGCTGCAGAATGAGAAAAAGGATGTGGATTATTACCGGCAGCTTCTTGACATTGAGGAGAGCTTCGGATACGTTATGGTGATCCAGTTCGGCACAGATTTCGACAATGGCAGGCTGGTAAGCCCGGTGGGGATCAATGTGAAGGCGCAGAGCGCTTACCCTGAGATCCGGGAATTGGTAAAAGAATCCTTTTTCTGTGTGACCGGGGCGATCATGTCGAACTGGCTTCCTGTCATTGTGCCGCAGCAGGCGCAGAGCATGACGTATGAGGCCAGGATCCAGGCGCTGGAAAAAGCCCGCGCGCTGGCTTCGAAGCTGGAAAGCCGGATGGAAATAAAATTCCGGATCGGGATCGGCAGGGTTCACGCTATGGAGGAGCTGGAAAAATCCTACCGGGAGGCGAACCGGGCGCTGAATAACAGCCGCAGCAGAGTGATACATATTGATGATCTGCAGAGCAATGGGATCTACGATGAGGCGTTTCCGGAGACAAACGAGCGCAAGCTGTTCCAGTTGATGGAGGCAGGAGACGTGGAGGGCGTGACTCATGAGCTGAATCTTTTCTTTGACTGGATGGTACAGCATTATCCGGAGGAAATCAATAATGTCCGCCTGAAGGTCCTGGAATACGTCATATGGGCAGAGCGTATCGCGTTCGAAGCCGGAGCGGTTAACTACGGCTTCAGTTACCGGAAGGATTACCTTGACATTGTGATGTCCTTTTCCGGATATGAGGATATCAGACGATGGTTCCAGGAAAAAATGCAGAGTATTTGCCAGACGATACGCGACCAGAAGGAGGAACAGTCGAATTCGGTGGTAAAAAAGGCGCAGGCGTATATTAATGAAAATTACAGCAATGATATTTCCCTGGATGAAGTTTCCAGGGAGGTTAATATCAGTCCCTATTATTTCAGCAAGCTTTTTAAGGATGAATCGGGGGAGAATTTTATAGAATACCTGACCAGGATACGTATTGAAAAGGCGAAGGAAATGCTCCGCAGCCCCGAAATGAGCATTAAGGAGGTCAGCCTTAAGGTCGGGTATTCGGATCCGAATTATTTCAGCCGGATCTTCAAACGGCAGACGGACATGACACCGAGAGAGTATAAGGCGAGGTACGTAAAATGAGAAAAAGACTGTGGCTGGCCGGCCTGATGGCGGCTGTGCTCCTGCTCCTTTGCGGCTGTGGCAGAGGCGGGGAGGAAGGACAAAGTGAAAACGGGGAGAAGGAGGAAGAGCTGCAGATCGGACTTGGCTTTGATTCCTTTGTGATCGAACGCTGGCTCAGGGACCGGGATATGTTCGTCTCTACGGCAAAGGAACTGGGGGCGGAGGTGAACGTCCAGAATGCCAACGGCTCGGTAGAGGAGCAGATCGCCCAGATCGAATATTTTATCCAGAAGGATATGGATGTCATTGTGATCATTGCCATCGACGGGAACGCCCTCGGGGATGTGATCGGGAAGGCCAGGAAAAAGGGGATCCGGATCATCTGTTATGACCGCCTGATCGAGAATGTGGATGCAGATCTGTATATTTCCTTTGACAATGAAAAGGTCGGGAGCCTTATGGGAGAAGCGCTGAAGTCTGCCTGCCCGCAGGGCGGGAATATTTTTGCCATATACGGCTCGCCCACAGATAATAACGTGGAGCAGGTAGAGACAGGATTTACGGGCGTGCTGGAAGGAAGTAACCTGGATATCGTTTATTCCGGTTATTGTGACAACTGGCTGGCGGAGCTGGCCTTCGACCGGGTCAATGAAGGCCTTGCCATTACGGATGATATTGTGGGAGTGATGTGCGGGAACGACGACCTGGCCAGCCAGGCAGTGAAAGCCCTGGCGGAAAACCGTCTGGCAGGCCAGGTGGCCGTAGTCGCCCAGGACGCGGAGCTGGCGGCATGCCAGAGGATCGTAGAGGGCACGCAGGAAATGACGGTCTATAAGCCGGTGGAGAAGGAGGCAAAAGCGGCTGCCATGCTGGCGGTTGCCCTGGGCAGAGACGAGGACATCACCTCAGACGCCTGCGAGGTGCAGGTGACCGAGACCATCAGCGACGGCACGTACGACATCCCATATTACAGCATCGAGCCGGTGGCGGTGACGATCGACAATATGGACGAAGTGATCATCGGCGACGGCTTCCACTCGCGGGAGGATGTATACCTGAATATAAAACCATAGACGGAAACCTTTACTCCAGCCGGATCCCCCAGATCTTGCAGGCGCGCGTACCGATCACAAGCATATCGTCATATACGGCGGGGGAGGCTTCGACAGCCCCGTCGCTGATGGCAAGGGTATACAGCACATCTCCGGTCAGGGCGTTTATCAGGTACAGATTCCCCTCGCAGGTGCAGTAAAGGACATATCCGGAGCCGTCCGAATTGTAAACGCAGACCGGAGAAGACCATGCGTAATAAGCGCTGTGTTCCCAGACAGCTTCTCCGGTCCGGCGGTCCAGGCATGCAAGGACGCCGCCATATCGGGAACCGGTCTTGGAGACTGTCACGTAAATGTAATCGGAGAGAGACTTCCTGCCGACAGCGATTGTGGACTGGACGCCTCCGGACACGCCGTCATCCGTATAGCATTCATATTCCGTCTGCCAGACGACTTCCCCGTTCTCGGCGTCGATCTTCCAGATGGGGACGGAAGCTGTGTCGGAGCTTCTCCATCCGAGATGGAAGGAGGTACTGACATACAGATACAGGCGGCTGTCCTCGACCGCAAGCACAGGCGTGGAGTTGGAGTCGTCCAGGATGTCCTGCACCCAGATGAGCGTAAGCGTATTCAGATCCAGGCACATCAGATTGCCGCCGTTATCCGCGATAAACAGATATCCTTTATATATGGCAGCGCTGCTTTCCATTCCGACCCAGTAGGAAGCGGTGCTGCTTCTTGTCCCGTAATACCGCCATTTCACGACGGGATCCGGGTCGATGGTGAGCGTCCCCTTTGCTTCATTGTAATCCGTGTTCAGGCGGATGAGGTAGAGGATCCCGTTTTCGCCCGGATAGATCAGAGTATCGGTCTCCGCGTCCACCAGAGCGGAGGAATCAAAGTAGCTGAGCGTACCGCGCAGAGAAAACGGATCGTTATTGCCAAAGGTGTACAGGACGCTGCAATCGATCAGGCTGATAATAAATGCGCGTGCTGTCCCTTCATTGCTGTCGTAACCGGCTCCGACATACAGGATGGGGTATCCGCGCGGATCAAGCGCACCGGCTCCCTTGAAGGTATATCCGAGATACAGCGGATCCCGGGTAGCCTGCCCGTCCTCCAGGCTGAGGAAATAAATATAACCGTCCATGCAGGCATAGATCACCTCGGCCAGATCATCTTCTTCCTTCGCCCAGTCGTACATGTTCATGGCAGCCTTTGTCTCCTTGGGCCATTTGGCGATCAGAGGCTGTCCGGTCCAGCCGCTCCCGCTCCATGAGGCTCCCTTATAGGAAAGGCCGCCGGTCTGCGCGGACCAGACGCTGCTCATGGCGCCCTCTGTGATCTCCGCAGTGCCGTAGGATGCGGTATTGCGGAAATTATTGCCGCGGAAGGTGACGATGCCGCTGACGTCCGTGTAGGCCGCGCCGCTGCCAAACGAGATCGCGGCATCAGAAGCATATTGGCTGCTGTCAGCAGCTTCACCGTTTATCTCGATTTCGGTACTTGAAATGAGATTTTCGGGGGCCGTGTCCGCTGTGCAGTACGGATTAAAGTCAGGCTCTTCGGTTTCTTTTGCCCTTTCGGCTTCCTCCGCGGCCAGCCGGTCGCCCTCAGCTAAAAGGTTCTGATATAAAACCACAGCAGCATCGGACGAAATGCCCTCCCGTGACAGAAACGCAAGATTCGGTCTTACAAAGAGAAAATAAGCGGCGGCCAGCAGGCCGCCTGCCGCAAGAAATTCAA
>CAYLPF010000027.1:0-10690 GCA_964385485.1 uncultured Lachnospiraceae bacterium
CTCGCCCTCCGATGGCTGCTCCGCATCCGGCATTCCTTCTGTCACCTGTCCTGCTTCCGACATCCCTTCTGTCATCTGCTCAGGCCCTGCCTCACTCCCGGAAATCAACTCTGTCTGCACAGAAATCTCCCTCAGCGATTCGGTCTCTCCGCTTTCTTTTTTCTCTGTAATACCGCCCGATATCTCCGCACCGTTTTCATATTCGATCTTATCTCCTGTCTCATTTTGATGTTCATCTCCGCCTTCACTTTCATCAGCCGCTCCACTTTCACTTTCCGTCTTGCTTTTACTCTTCGTTTCGCTTTCATTCCCGGTCTCGCTCTCACTCTCCGTTTCGCTTTCACTCTCTGTCTCGCTCTCACTCTCCGTTTCACTTTGCCAGCCATTCTCACTCCCGTTTTCCCAAAATGCCATTACATGCCCGTTTTCTGCCTTTATTCCCTGCACGGCGCACAGTCCGGCCAAAGATACCAGCAACATCACCATTCCAATAAAACCACCGCATATTATCTGCTTTCTACTTCTCTTCAAATTCAGTCTCTCCTTTCCCGAATACCCGTCTTGCCGCAGCCCAGGCCGCTTCACATTGACGTTCTCTGCTTTCCTTTTCATCTCCGGATAATGGTTCGGAAAAAATATACTGCTCTACAGATTCCAGCATCTGCTCAATCTCTTCATATGTTTCTCCCGCCCCGTAAACTTCATATCCATGCAGAATAATGCAGGATATCACTTCGTCTGCTATATGGTTACAGATTCCTCTGCTCTCCTTCTTTACTTCCTCCAATTTCCACAGTCTTTTCAAATCCTTCCAGTATACGGCATAGTCCGCAAGATACTCTCCATTTTCATCTTTTCTGCCAAGTGTCTCACAGTACTTCCCCATATCCGCATGAATCCGCGCAGACTCCGCCCACCATGGCGGTTCTTCAAGTTGTGTCAGGATTGAAAGTGCCTGTGTGAACCATCCTGATGCCGCACGTTTTCCTCCCGTATCCTCGTAAAAATACCAGTAGAGCATTCCCAAACGGTACGCCACTTCTCCATACACCTGCGGATTTTTCTTCTGTTCTTCCAAAAATGTCTGAGTCATTCCCGGTACCACCATATAAATCAGTTCTTTCAGCTTCTCTTCCTCTTCTCTTTCAAACAGATAATCTACACTGATCCGTTCTATCAGCGCCATGCACCACTCCGTCCGCTCCGGACAAAGTCTCCCCGCCTCTTCATAGCACTGCGCTGCCTGAGCAAATCCCATAGTCTCTGCCTGCGATAAAAGCTGCATATACATTTTTTCTCTTTGTAAAGACACCTGCTCCGCGCTTCCCCTCCCGTCCTTTGGGCAAAATAATGCAAATACACACACCGAACCCAACAGCCCTATCGCCCCCAAAGCCCGTCTCAGCCTTTTTTCTCTGTAATACCGCCTCTTTGCTGTACAGACTGCATGGTACAGCATCTTGCAGTCTTCAAAACGATCCTGCGGATCCTCACTGAGGCATTTCCTTAAGAAACGATATGCATGCAGCTTTCTGGCCCGCTTGTCACACTTTACCTGCTCCACGTTTCGCGGATTCGGTGAAGCCCGAAACACATAGTAATACAGGAGCGCCCCAAACCCATATATATCGGCCCTTGTATCGACTTTGCCACGGCCTTCCTTCTGCTCCGGGGCGGCAAAACCAGGTGTACCGTAATGACCAGCTTTTTCTCCATCACTCAGGTAGATCGCAGCGCCAAAATCGATGAGCACAAGTTGTCCATCTGGACGCAAAATCACATTAGACGGTTTGATATCAAGATGCAGGATCGGAAGTGGCCTGGTATGCAGATAAATCAGAACCTCTGCCAATTGTCCCGCAATGGAAAAAAACTGGTGCGGCGATACCTCATCCCGGGGGATATCAGCGATACATCTGCCGCTGATATATTCCATGATCAGCCATAGCTGAGTACCTGCCTCGAGAACATCCAGGATTTTAGGCAGGGCGGGATGATTCAGTTTTTTCATCAGAACCAGCTCCCTCCGGCGTTTCTCGGGATGATCTGTCTTCAGGCATTTCGCCGCCCGAAGCTGCTCTGTGGGGAGATGGCGGACAAGATATACCACTCCGTCTCCGCCGCTTCCCAGCTGCCTGATCTTGCGGTAATTTTTATCCGGGAATTCCTCCCCGTGAAGTATGTCCAGATCCAGTGGCCTCACCTCCTCTTCCGAAGTCCTCAACAGACAGTTACTCTTGATTCAATCAGTACTCTTTTGTGAAATAATTTGATTTGTGTGTGAATCAAAGCAGAAAAAGCTTTCCTGCCTGATAATGTGGTAAAATGATATTAATATGATATGTGATATTATCTTATATTTTGCAAACTTTGTCAAGTGGTTATGATATCTTTTTTTAAATAGTTATTATTTCGTACGGTTCAGCCGACCGGGATGAGAAGATTGCAGGGCAGCCTGAAAAATACGGCAGACGATCCTTTCACAGCATCGCCTGCCGCATCTGCATATCTGATTATTAAACCGCCTTCATTTCCATTCGTTACCGCAGCTCATACACTGCTCTTGAAATAGAAGCGATCCGCTCTATCGCGCTTCCATTATCATTCAGCTCCTCGCTCATCACACACAGCACATAAGCAGAATCTCCATCTTCCACCACGGCTATGTCATTCTCCACGTAGTCGCCGTACTCCCCTGCAAGTTCTCCTGTCTTATTCGCGGCTGCAGCTGTCGTATCAGAAAGGCCTGCCGGGATCTTGTTTCTTCTGGTCTGATTTTTCAGGTACTCATACATCTTCGCAGAAGCTTCCGGGCCTACGCAAGTGCCGTTGTAAATGCTCTCCAACAGCCGGCAGCAGTCATCTGCTGAGGTGTAATTATCGCCGGAAGGGTTCGGATCCAGGAATTTTCGTCCCAGCGATGTCGCAGTATAGCCGTTCTCTTCACAGAACTGGTTGACAACTGCCATGCCTGCCTGTGCATCGCCCCCTCCCAGCCGCTCGATCAGGGTATTTGCCGCGTCATTGTCACTTACAGTGATCATATCCGTAATGAGCTGCTTCAGTTCTCCGTCATATGACTCAGCGAAGGTGATGTGACGTTCCTCAGAAGACGGGTAACACACCCTGTCATAAATCGCAGCCATGATGAATACCTTAATAATACTGGCCGATTTCATCTGCTGGTCACCGTCAAGGCTCCCATAAGCCCCGGTATCAAGATTTTTGATGCTGACTGCCCATTTTTCTCCCTGCTCCGTTGCCGGATACACGAGATCCTCACCAAGCTGTTCCAGCAGGGCATCCATCTTCGCCTTTGCCTCTGCGGATACCTCCTGCTCTTTCATACCCTTTTCGGTAAAATAACGGTCAATCCCATCGGCAATCCCTTCCGCCATCAGAGGCTGCACCGAAGCATCTGCCATCCGCAGATCGTCTGACTGGTTCGTCATAAAACCCATTTCCAGGATCATGACCGGAAGCTGGCTCCAGTTGATACCCGTCATATTGTCATAGTACTGGATCCCCAGGGACTGGAAGGATGCCTTACTGCAGTATGCATTCAGAATACAGTCTGCCAGCAGATAAGAATCCTCCGCCAGATAACCCACATACGGATTGGATGAGGACGGCACCATTGCCAGCGCCCCGCTTACACCCGAGTCCTCCGAACCGTTCGCATGAATACGGACATAGATATCTCCGCCCTGTTCATAGGCCATCTGGGCCCGTTCGGCATTGCTGATCGCCGTATCATTGTCCTCCCTTGTAAGGATCACCTCATAGCCGCGCTGCTCCAGCTCATCACGAAGCAGCAGCGAAATTTCCAGATTCAGCTCATATTCCGGCTTACCGCTGAAGGTTCCCTGCGTTCCCGTTGACGCTTTTGCTTTCATCTCGGAGGAACCCGGGCCGTTTGGCTCCGTATCGCTCATATCTATCCAACTTCCCTGATGTCCCGGATCGATGGCCACAACGAGCTTCTCTTCCGCCTCTGTTTCTGATTCGCTTTCCTTCTCTGACTCCGCCTCCGATTCAGACAAGGCCGCTGTTTCTGATCCGATATCCGTCTCAGGTACACCTGCGTCCTCCGGTTTACTCTCCGCCTCCGATTCACCCTCCTCTTCTGACTTGCTTTCCGGCTCGGTCTCACCTGATGCTCCCATCTGATCTTTTGCCCCGGAACTGTTTGCCCCGTCTTCTGACATATTTTCGGACTGGCCGGCCATTTCCTGTCCCTTCTCTGCCGCCGCCTTTTTTTCTATTGTCCCTGTCTCCACGGTCTGCTCCTGCCCCTTCTCACTGCTTTCGGAGCTTTCTTTCGTCAGCACCATCCATCCCAGAACCGCAACACATACCACCAGTACGACAACAACTGCAATCAGTATCCCTGTGATCGGAAGATCCTTCTTTTTTTTATTACCTGCCATTTCATCCTCCTCTCTTTCTGAAATCATCAGGCTCAGGCTTCATACTTCTGCATTTCTTCTGTGATCTGTGCTTCACAGGAACGCATAGCCAGGATCGTTTTTTCCATAAGTTCCTCCAAAGGCCAGCCCAGGCGCTCTGCCCCCGTCTTAATGACATCTCTGGAGCAGCCAGCCGCAAAACGCTTATCCTTAAACTTCTTCTTCAGGCTGGGAACTTCCATATCCATCACGCTTTTCGACGGACGCATCCGGGCCGCCGCCCCGATCAGTCCGGTCAGCTCATCTGCGGCAAACAGCACCTTTTCCATCTCATGCTTCGGCTCCACATCACAGCAGATACCATATCCATGACTGCAGATCGAATAGATCATCTCTTCGCTTACGCCGCCCTCCCGCAAAAGCTCCGGGGCTTTCCGGCAGTGTTCCTCCGGATACAGTTCAAAGTCGATATCGTGCAATAATCCTGTGATACCCCAGTATTCTTCCTCGCTGCCGTACCCCAGCTCCCGGGCAAACCAGCGCATCGTCCCCTCTACCGTCAGCGCATGCTGGATATGAAAGGGCTCCTTATTATATTTTTTTAAAAGTGCCAATGCTTCCTCTCTCGTTACTGAACTTTCCATTTTATCTGCTCCTCTTCTTCATAGCTTTATCTTTACACACGTACTGCCAATCATAAAGTACCAGGCCAGTATAACACAAAATGGCCGGAACATCAATTCCGGCCACTGTATCCTTCAAATTATTGCTGCATACTGGTAATAGTTCAGTCGGCCAGGACGAGAAGATTGCAGGGCTGGCTGAACTGTTACGCATACTGGTTCAGTTCTCCAGAATACGCTTCAATTCCCTTACATTTGCTGCAATACGTGAAGGCTCCGCTCCGTGTCCGATCAGGAATTCCCGGCTGCGGAATCCCCAGCTTACCGCAATACAATCCATCCCGGCGTTCTTCGCCGTCATGATATCGACATCGGAATCACCCACGTATACGGCCCGGCCGCGCTCCACCCGGATCTCTTCCAGCGCCTGATACACAGAATCCGGCGCAGGCTTTCTGCTGTACCCTTCACGGTCGCCGATCGCGGCATCCGCCAGTTCTCCAAAATAAACGTCCTTCAGCTTCTTCACGGCAGGATCCGGCTTGTTCGATACGATCGCAGTCTTATAGCCCTCCTTCTTCAGCCAGTCAAGAAGCGACATAACGCCGGGATACGGCTCTGTCTCGTCCATACAGTGTACGGCATAATGTTCCCTGAAGCTATCGTATACGTTCTCAAAATCCGGATTCGCCTCTCCGTCCGGTACAATCTGCCGGATCAGTCTTCTGGCGCCATTTCCTACAAAGCCCCGTATCTCCTCCATGGAGCGCTCCGCAAAACCATACTTCGCAGCAGCCGCGTTTGCGCTGCCGGTCAGGTCAGAAAGCGTATCCAGCAAGGTCCCGTCAAGATCAAAAATAACTGCATCATATCGTCTCTCTCTGTCGCTCATACTGTATCCTCTCCTTGATCATACAATGCGCTGGGATGTATCCGTCTCACACCCGGCTGTGCCGATGGCAAGACACCTGGTAGGAAGAACATCCGCGCCGGATACATCATATCACGTCCATACCGCCTTCACAAGACATATCCCGGAACATCTTCGGCGCAGGCGTATCTTAAGGAACTGTTCAGAAGCAACAGTTTAACAGAACCGGACAGGAAGATGCCAGAACCGCCTGAAGGTTCCGGCCCGCCCACCAACAGATACTATGGCCTTAGAATGCCCTCAGCTCGTCCGCTCCGATCAGTGCCGCTGCCGTCAGTACCGCAAACAAAAACCATAAAAAGATCAGAACCGCAACCGGACATGTGCTGATCTGTATCCGCAGTGCAAGAAATACTGCAGTCTCTTCTATCATTCCCGCCAATGCGCATGCCAGCTTTCCCTCTGACGTCAGTTCTCTGTATATACCCTCATCCTTCATATCCTTATACTCCTCCGTCAATCTCGCCGGTGTTATCGAACACCTGTTCTGTTTTGTATTCTAATACAGATTGGTTTGTTTTGCAAGTATTTTTTCGAACAAATGTTCATTTTCCCGGACACATTTTTTTACCGCTTTATTCACAATATTTACATAAACGTCAGCTATAGTAGAACAGTAAATTCAAAAAATAAAAACGGAGGTGCAACATGAAAAAAAAATATTTATCCATACTCCTTGGACTGGTATTGACGGTCACATCTGTCAGCGTGTGTACCGCTTCCGATGCCGTTTCTGAAAATCCGGGCGGTGAGCCGCCCACTGCGCAAAGCGGCGAGATCCCTGAAAAGCCGGACGGCGAGCAGCCTGCCGCTCCAAACGGGGAGGCTCCGGAAAAACCGGACGGAGAACAGCCTGCCATGCAAAACGGCGGCGCTCCGGAAAACCCCGACGGTGAGCCGCCCGCCATGCCGGACGGAGAAGCGCCGGATATGGCAGGAGGCGGCCCCGGGGGAATGTCACAGGCTCCGGAGGAATACACGGCAGTAAACGCCTATACTGAGGACGCTTCCGTAAGCGGCGAAACAATCTCTTCCACCGGAACGGATGAAAATGCAGTTCTTGTCTCAGGGGGCGCCAGTGTATCCCTGGATGATATGACAGTCGACCGCACTTCCGCAGACAGCACCGGCGGCGACAACTCCAGTTTCTACGGTGTGGGCGCTGCGCTTCTCGTTACAGATGGTACTCTTTCTGTTAAGGACAGCACCATTACCACTGACGCAGCCGGAGGAGCCGGAATCTTTGCATACGGCGACGGCATCGTGTACGCCGCTGACTGCGAGATCACGACACAGCAGGGAACTTCCGGCGGTATCCACGCTGCCGGTGGAGGGACGCTGTACGCCTGGGATATTACAGCCGAAACAAACGGGACATCTGCCGCCGCAGTACGCAGCGACAGGGGCGGAGGCATTATGGTCATCGACGGAGGCTCCTATACCTCGAACGGCCAGGACTCTCCGGCGGTCTACTGTACCGCTGACATTGCCATAAAGGATGCCGATCTGACCGCCACCGGTTCTGAGGCAGTCTGCATTGAGGGGCTCAATACGCTCCGCCTTTATGATTGTGACCTGAGCGGGAATATGCCGGATGACCAGCGCAACGACAATACATGGACTGTCATTGTATACCAGAGCATGTCCGGCGATTCCGAGGTCGGAAATGGTACCTTCCAGATGGAGGGAGGCACACTGACCTCCGGCAACGGCGGCCTGTTCTATACGACGAACACCGAGTGTACCATTACACTGAAGGACGTGGAAATCGTTAATGCGGAGGACAGCGAATTCCTTCTGCAATGTACCGGAAACAACAATTCCAGGGGCTGGGGACAGTCCGGTGCAAACGGCTCAGATTGCCAATTTACGGCTATCAGCCAGGAACTGTCGGGAGATATTGTCTGGGATACGATCAGCAATCTTGACCTCTACCTGACAGACGGCAGCTCGCTTACCGGTTCCGTTTACGACGATGAAACATATGCTGCAGGCGGCGGAGACGGATACTGCAATATCACTATAGACGAAAACTCTGTCTGGAGCGTAACCGGCGACTGTACAGTCAGCGTTCTCTCGAACGCGGGTACGATCGTAGACGAATCCGGAAATACTGTCACCGTAAAGGGCAGCGACGGAACCGTATTTGTGGAGGGGGACAGCGATTACACTATCACCGCTGACGAATACAGCGATACGGCTGACATCTCCGGCAGCGCCTCCGTGGATACCTGGGACAATCACGGAATAGAAAAACCAGAAAGCCTTGCATAAGTAAATTTTATCCTCCGCCTGCTGAAAAATATGCGCACTTTTCCCCTGACTGTGTTATACTGTCAGGGAAAAAAGCAGGAGGAAACAGTGCGGCTGTTTAATAGAAAATATGAAAAGCTTCAGTGAAAAAATTCATTTGAACATTGAACCCCCGACAGAGGAATATCCTGTCGGGGACAGGGAGCGTATTCTTCACGAACTGGAACGTCTCGGCCATTCCCCGGTAAGTATGTCCCTTCCGGCGCTTCGGAAGCTGTACCCTCTTTGCCGGGACAGTGAATGGAATATCACAGCCACACTCATCCACACAGAGAGCGGCCAGCTTGTAACCTCCATAGAAGCCGGGGATACGACAAAAGCCCACTACGGCCTTGCCGTGGATCTTGGTTCCACCACAGTTGTAATGCAGATGGTCGATCTGAATACCGGAAATATCCTTTCTGAGACAAAAGCCATGAACGGGCAGATTGCCTTCGGCGATGACATCCTGACACGTATCATCTATGGAAAAGATAACCGTCAAAAACTTCTGGAGATCACCCAGGCAACCCGGGATACCTTTGCCGATCTGTTTAAGGAGACAGAAAACGCCGCCGGTATTCCCGTCAGCCAGTGTTCCATGATGATCGTTTCCGGCAACACTACCATGATCCATTTCCTGCTGGGGCTTGATCCATGGACCGTATTCTCCTCCCCCTACGCTCCTGTCACCTGTGATCCGGGCTTTTTCCCCGGCGGGGAGCTGGGGCTCGCGTTTGAAGGAATGGTTTATATTGTTCCCGCAATTGCCAACTATCTCGGCGGCGATATTACCAGCGGGCTTCTGACCACTGATTTTTATAAAAAGGATGGGCTGTCTGTCTTCTTCGATATCGGCACAAACGGGGAACTGGTGCTCGGGAACAACAGTTTCCTTCTGGCCGGCGCCGGAGCAGCAGGCCCGGCGCTGGAAGGCGGCATCAGCAAATACGGGATGCGTGCCATGGACGGCGCAATAGACACTGTATCTATTGACGGCGCTTCTATTTCATTTACCACGATCGGAAACAAAAAACCGGTGGGCATCTGTGGCTCAGGCATTATAGACCTGATCGCCCAAATGCGTCTGAATAACTGGATAAGCGTTTCCGGCAAGCTTAACCCGGATGCTTCCGACCGTATCCTATTTGTACCGGAGCTGGAAGAGTATGTGGCCGTATACGCGGCCCCGGAAGAATCCGCAAACGGCGAAATGCTGTATTTCTCCCAGACGGACATTACCCAATATCTTGACACAAAAGCGGCAGCCCACACGATGGCAGACTGCCTTCTGGAATCCTCAGGCTTTACCTCTGAGGATCTGACCGCCTTTTATACCTCCGGCGCTTTCGGTACGTATGCGGATCTGGAATCCGCCATCACCGTCGGCATCTTTCCTGACCTGCCCCGGGAGAAATTCCACTGCCTGCAGAACAGTTCCCTGGCAGGCGCCAGAGAACTGCTGCTGAACCGTGACCGTATGGATGATATCCGGTACTTCCAGCAGACGATCTATTACATTCAGTTTGCCGCCATGCCGGACTTTCTGATAAAAATGCAGGCGGCCAAGTTTATTCCGCACACCGATATGCGTCAATATCCGTCAGTGGCTGCGAAGCTTGCCGCCCGCGCAAAAACACCGGATTAAAACAGGCTCCGAAATGCGATGGAGTTTTTCCGCTCATCAGTTTAATACTCTTTCATGACCTCCTCCACCTGATACATGGCTTTGAATTTTTCCAGATCAGCAGCATTTCGGATCAGCATAACCTCCTGAAATTTTCCGGTGTGAATATTCTTAAGGCCCGCCACCTGCTCTCCGCTGCAGATACTGCACCTGATCACTGGTTTCATATTTTTCCTGTCGTAATCGACTTCAGTAATCCCTTGCTTTTTTCTGAACATACATTCTGCCTTTCCGGCTGCTTCGCCAGCCTTTTCACCTGAGATTGCAATTCTTTAACCTTCCCCGCCCATATATTCTAGTGTATTTTGGAAAAACATCCTCAAATGGTATTTTCGCCTGATATTCCATGCTTTTCAGCAATTCACTATTATCGGCATCAAGTATGCCGCCTCACTTTTGTTTTGGGTTCCGAAAGGTTACGAATGACTGCCGCTACTGACAAGCTCCTTCTTATCCTGCTGTTTTAATAGAATCTGCTTTCCCTTTAAATACTAAAAAACTTTATTTCAGCAATTCCCGGTATAGACATATGTCAGATACTTGCGTGCTACCTCTGCCAAAGCATATACCGATGCCACCGGGGTTGGCGGACGATCCTGCATTTTATATCGCGGGAAAAAGCGGCTGAGATGCAGCGGGATATTCCTGTCGATTCCCGCAAGCCACTGCGCCAGAGTGCGGATCTCCTCCTCACTGTCGTTTTCTCCCGGAACCAGCAGGGTGGTCACCTCCACATGGCATTGCTCCG
>CAYLPF010000028.1:0-10688 GCA_964385485.1 uncultured Lachnospiraceae bacterium
CAAGGTTTTGTCTGATGACAGGCCGGGCATCTTTTTTATTGCCATATAATGTTTCTAAAATGGAAATGAACGCCGTTCGGATGAAATTGATTCAATTCGGCTGTCATTGGTACAATGTACACAACCTAAAACGATAGTTTTTAAGAATTGAGAGGAAAAATAATATATAAGTATGCAGCCAATGTATTTCCTGCCGCGGAAAATTAAGCAGAGGATTTTCACATCTGATACATCAGGCCGGGATTTTGTGAAAGATGACAGGAAAATGGCAGAAAGAAATATAAAAATTATTCAATTTCTATTTTGGAAATCGTGAAAATTGAAACGGAATTGATTAAAACATGGTTGTTTTGTACAATCAGGGCATGAAACAAAAAACAAACAAAAAAGGAAAACGGAGGTTTACAGATGAAAAGAAAAACAATAACTGCATTACTCATGGCATCCGCAATGGCTTTCGGAACATGTGCTCCTGCATTTGCTTCAGAAGTACAGATTGATTCCGCAGTGCCGGTAGAAGCCCAGACACAGGCCGGGAAGGTAGTTGTAGCAGTGGATGACGACTCCTTCACAATCGGACCTTGGGGAAGTGATTCTTCCGTACGTGACTGGACAGAGAGCACGATCTGGGCGCACCTTTGCTACCGCCCGTTCCTCGGCGCAATGCTTGAGAACGATGAACTTCAGATGTTTGCCGCAAAGTCTGTTACAAAGGTAGACGACGCAACGTATGAGGTGGAGTTGTATGACAATATCGTTGACAGTAAGGGCAACGCCATTAAGGCATCTGATGTAGTGTACAGCTATGACAAGCTGGCAGAGCTGGGATTTGTATCTGAAATTTCCCTGTACTATGGAAGCTCAGAAGCAACCGGCGACTACACGCTGACGATCACATTGGCGGATACGAGTGAGGGCGCGATTGAAGCGGTTCTGTGTGATTGCTCTATCGCCAGCGAATCCTGGTATGAAAATGCGTCCGAAGATGAGATTAACTCTGATCCGGCTACAACAGGCGCATACATCGTGACAGAGATGACAGCAGGCTCCGGCGTTACGCTGGAAGCGAAGGAAGACTACTGGAAGACCGAGGACAAGGCAGACGCTGAATTCGAGAATGTGAAGGAAATCGAAATCCGCTGCATCACAGAGGCTTCCTCCAGATCAATTGCTCTTGAGAACGGCGAGGTTGATATGGCAGAGGTTTCTTCCGAAGAAGAAACGCGTTTCGAAGAGGATGATTCCTGGAATATCACAAAGTATCTGAATGGTATGACTCAGTACCTGATCTTCAACTGCAGCGAGGGCAGCATCTTCGCGGACGTAAATGCCCGTAAGGCTGTTGCATACGCATTTGACGCATATAATATGTCGCTTTCTGCAGGCGAGTGCGTGATCAGCCATGACGTAGCTCCGAATCTTGCGACGGACTATGTAGACGCATGGGATGAGGAACCTTACTTTGAATGTGATCTTGACGCGGCAAAGGAATATCTGGCGGCAGCAGGCTATGACGACAGCAATCCGCTGACTTTCAGCTTCCTGAACAGCTCTCAGGCTCCGCAGACTCCGTACGTCGCTCTGCAGTCCATGCTGGCTGAGGCAGGCATCGTTCTCAACATCGACAGCCAGGACCGTGCGGCAAGACTTGCGGTTCAGAACGATCCGACTGCATGGGATATGTGCGAATACTCCAACTCTGTTGTAGACTTCACAACGACCTACTGGAACGACCTGTTTGGAGAAGCGAATAATCAGTGCTTTGTAGAGGATGAAACGCTTCAGGAGCTTCTTGCGGCAGCGATCACCGACAGAAGCGAGGAGAACATGGATGCGTTCCATGATTATATCGTGGAGCAGGCTTACATCATTGGCGCTTACACAGAAGTAAAATCTATCGTTACCGTATCCGGCCTGACAGACATCGCTCTTCAGAACAGAAATCCGGTATTGAACGCTATGACATTTGCTGAGGATTATGTATCTGTTGAGGGGTGATATTCCCGGAAAACAGTGACCCGGAAACGGAACAAATGACAGATGCAGCACTGTATAATTCCCCCGCGTGACGGATCAGGCAGCCATGCCGGAAACCTGACGGGGACGAATGGATACTTGGCGACTGGCGTGGGGATCAGAGGCTCTGCTTCTATGTGGCAGGGCCTTTGATTCATGACAGCAGAAAGTCTGCGCGGCGCGTTTTCTGTTGTCGAAGGTAATTCACACAGTGCGGTTTTTTCATCATGATAAATGAAAGGAAATGAGTTCATGATACGATACGTTGTAAAGCGATTGGTGATAATGATCCCGACTCTGCTGGCAGTGGGTATCATTATGTTTACATTAATGAACTTTGTCCCCGGGGATCCTGCGCAGCTCGCATTGGGGTCAGGCGTCCATACGGAGGCGGAGATAGAGGCAAAGCGCGTGGCGCTTGGGCTTGACAGGCCGTTTGTGGTCAGGCTGGGCGAGTACGTGGCAAATATTTTTACAAAGTTTGATTTTGGGAAATCCCTGATCGACGGAACCGATATTAAATGGGAGCTGATCAAACGTTTCCCGCATACGGCGAAGATAGCCATATTCAGTATTATACTGACCGTCGTCGTGGGCCTGCCGCTGGGCATTTATACAGCGGTACACGCGAATTCAGCCGGCGACCGGGTTTCGCTGTTTGTTACGTTATTGTTTGACTGTATGCCCAGCTTCTGGACGGCGCTGATGCTGGTGCTGCTGTTCTCACTGAAATTGAAGCTGCTGCCCTCTTCGGGGGCGAAGTCCCTGAGTTACTTTATTCTGCCGACGATCGCAAACTCCCTGGGCGGCCTTGCCGGATTTACGAGGCAGGTCCGGGCCAGTATGCTGGAGGTCGTGAAATCCGATTATGTGACCACGGCAAGATCAAAGGGGCTTCCGGAGCGGGATGTTATTTACGGGCATGCGCTTCCGAATGCGCTGATCCCGATCCTGACCGTTATCGGTATGAGATTTGGTTCCATGCTGGGCGGCGCAACGATCATTGAAGTTGTATTTTCTATCCCGGGTATCGGCCAGTATCTCGTAAACTGTATCAATAACCGTGATTACACTGCCTGTACCGGCGGGATCATATTTATCGCGTTTACATTCGCGCTGATTATGCTGCTTACTGACCTGCTGTATGCTTTTGCGGATCCGCGTATCAAAGCACAGTACGTATCCTCAAGTAAAAAGAAGGTGAAATAATGACAGAGGAATTAAAAAACAAGGCTTCCGGACATCATGGACATCAGGATGGACACAGGAAAAAAGGGAAAAAGCATCATCATATAGACGCCAGCATAAAGCCAGGTTCAGCCAGGTACGTATGGGCAAGTGTGTCCCATAATAAAGGCGCGGTGTTTGGCATGATATTTATTGCGCTGATTATCATTCTGTCTTTATTGTCACCGTATATCTGCAGATATGACTTTTCAGCCACGGATTTTGCGGCAATGAAATCCTGGCCTTCAGCGGCGCATTTGTTCGGAACGGATGATCTGGGCCGGGATATTCTCTCCAGAGTTTTGTATGGCGCAAGATATACGCTGATCATCGGACTTCTGTCCACAGTACTTTCCGCCATTCTTGGTATCATTATGGGCGCGGCGGCCGGTTATTTCGGCGGTGTGATCGATTCTGTGCTGATGCGTTTCCTGGATCTGTTCCAGGCGTTCCCGTCCCTGGTTCTGGCAATGGCCTTCTGCGCCGTATTCGGAACAGGCGTGGATAAGTGTATTCTTGCCCTTGGCATTACAGGGATCCCGGGATTTGCCCGTCTGATGCGCGCGAACATCCTGCGTATCCGGAATATGGAGTACATAGAGGCCGCGACGACAGTTAACTGTCCAACATGGAAGATCATTGCGCAGCATATTGTTCCAAACGCGATTTCACCGATCATTGTTGAGATCGCGATGAGCGTCAGCAGGAACGGCCTTGCATCCTCGTCGCTGAGTTTCCTTGGACTGGGCGTACAGGAGCCGAAGCCGGAGTGGGGGCAGATGCTGGCGGCAACCCGTAATTATATCCGTGATTTTCCGTACATGGTGATCATTCCCGGTATCTTTATCGTGCTCACTGTGCTGAGCTTCAACCTGTTGGGCGACGCGTTCCGTGACGCGCTGGATCCAAACTTTAAAGAATGATGGAGGGATAGGAAATGGCTAAAACGAGAGAAAAATTTTTTGGAATTCGCCATCTTACGGTGAAGTATCATTCCGGAAATTCGATCATCCATGCGGTCAACGACGTTTCGCTGGAGGTGAAAGCAGGGGAGACGCTGGGGCTTGTAGGAGAGACGGGAGCCGGAAAAACTACCATCGCAAAATCGATCCTGCGTATCCTTCCGGAGAGTTCTGTGGAGAGTGTGGAAGGCGATATCTGGTTTGAAGGAAAACAGATCCTCGATATGGACGACAAAGAACTGCAGGCGCTGAGAGGAAAGTCGATTTCTATGATATTCCAGGATCCGATGACAGCGCTGAATCCTGTAAAAACTGTAGTTTCTCAGATCGCGGAGGGATATAAGCTGCATCAGAACTGCTCTAAGGCAGAGGCCAATAAGCGGGCGATCGAGATGCTGGAGATGGTTGGTATCGGCGCGGACCGGGCAGAGGAGTATCCCCACCAGTTTTCCGGCGGTATGAAGCAGAGAGTCGTGATTGCCCTTGCTCTTGCATGTTCACCGCAGCTTCTGCTGGCAGATGAACCGACGACTGCACTGGATGTGACAATTCAGGCGCAGGTGTTGGATCTGATCCGGGATCTTCGGGACAAGCTGGGAACGGCCATGATCCTGATCACTCATGATCTTGGCGTGGTGGCTGAGGTCTGTGACAAGGTGGCAGTTATCTATGCGGGCCGCATCATTGAACAGGGAACGCTGCAGGATATCTACGATCATCCGACGCATCCATATACGTGCGGACTTTTCGGCGCACTCCCGGATATGGAAAAGGATGTGGAGCGCCTGTCTCCTATTGAAGGGCTCCCGCCGGATCCCTCTGTGATCCGCGAACACTGTGATTTCCTGGAAAGATGTCCGTATGCCTGCGAAAAATGCAGACAGTTCAATAACCATATGATCGAGATGACGCTGAGCCATATGGTCAGATGTTGGAAAGCACAGGAGGAGGTGTAGGGGATGGCAGCATTGGTGGAAACACAGAATTTAAAGAAATATTTTAAGAGCGGCGCCGGAATGGTTCATGCTGTGGATGATATCACTTTCAGAATCGAAGAGGGTGAGACCGTAGGTCTTGTAGGAGAATCCGGCTGCGGCAAATCGACACTGGGAAGAACTCTGATCCATTTGAATGAAAGCACGGAAGGCAAGATCCTGTTTCAGGGAAAAGATGTCACAAAGCTGAGTAAACGGGAAATGAGGGATTTTCGAAAGGATGTCCAGATGATCTTCCAGGATCCCTATTCATCCCTGGATCCCCGCCAGACAGTGTCTGATATCATTATGGAGCCATTGAAGTTGGACGGAAGCTTCAGCAAAGAGGAAATCAGGCAGCGTACCCGTGAACTGATGGATACCGTCGGAATCGAAAAACGTCTCCGTATGTCATATCCGCATGAGCTGGATGGCGGCCGGCGGCAGAGGGTCGGGATCGCAAGGGCTTTGGCACTGAATCCGAAATTTATTGTCTGCGATGAGCCGGTATCCGCGCTGGACGTATCGATCCAGGCACAGATCCTGAATCTCCTGATGGATCTGCAACGCGACCTGGGCCTTACTTACCTGTTCATCACCCACGATATGTCTGTGGTAAAACACATATCCAATCAGATCTGCGTCATGTATCTCGGACGGATGGTGGAAATGTGTGACAGGAAAGAGCTGTTTGCGTATCCGCTGCATCCATATACGAAGGCGCTCCTTTCAGCGATCCCGACTACGGATATCCACAACCGCAGGGAGCGTATTATCCTGAAGGGCGAGATCAAATCTCCGATCAATCCGGGACCGGGCTGCCGTTTCGCATCCCGTTGCCCGTATGCGGACGAAAGCTGCCGGCAGGGGGTTAAGACATGTGAGGTACGGCCGGGACATTTTGTGGTATGTAACAAGGCAAAAGAAATCAATCAACTGTAGAGAAGGGGTTACGAATGAAGACATTCCGGGATTCTTTTGAAGAAAACTATATGGCATACGAGGAACCCTGCGGCAACAGACGTGGATTCCGCATCCGATACGAATATGTCGGGAAATGGTATGTGTACAGACTGGACAGAGAGGACAGGCAGCGTTATAAACGCATTCTGGGTATGATGTGCGTACTCGGCACAGTATTCTATGCAATGGCTGCACTGCAGCGGTGCGAATTAAATTACAGTCCGTTTCCGACGCTCTTTTCCGGCCTTTCGCTGGCGGCGTTTCTGTTCCAGTGGTTTGGCGTGGTAAAATTCATTTTTTCGAAGGATAAGCTCACAAGTGAGAGCTTCAGAGAAGTGAATACGATTCTGAGAACCGTACCATGGCTGAATTTTTTCCTGCTGCTTGGAGCCGCAGTGTCATGTGTTTTCCTGATCCTTCGGAATGGGGTTACTGATAGTGTTCTGACTGTGCCGTTTTTATATTTTATTTCGGGTGTATGTTCTTTTTTGACAGCGTTCTTTTATCGGACTCTGCCATATGAAAAGCAGGAAAATACAACATGGGATGACGGTTCAAAGAAGTTTGTTCGTATGTAGGGAGGTTTGGAAACGCATTGGCGGGTCTGGAAACGCTCCGCAAGGATGCGCACTCGCGCAAAGATGAATTATGTCGCTGAAGCGACCTATTATATATTTAAAGACAGAGAGGCATATGTGATGAGAAACAATATAAAAGAAGAAAAAAAGCAGATGATGTTAAATGAAAACATCATGACGCTGCTGCCGAAGATGGCTGTGCCGACGATCACCGCCCAGTTGATCACAACAATCTATAATCTTGTTGATACATATTTTGTGAGCACACTTGGCACGAATGCGACAGCGGCCGTAGGAGTAAACAGCTCTCTGGAACGGATGATCACGGTGATCGGTTCTCTGATCGGGGCTGGTGCATGCAGCTATATTGCGCGGCTTCTCGGCGCGAAACAGGAAGAGCATGCAAATAAGGTTTTGTCCACATCGATCTTTACCGGGATCGGTCTTGGTATCATTTTCATGGTCTTTGGTAAGCTGATGCTGGGGGATATCGTCTACTGGCTTGGCGCTACGGAGGAGTGCGCGGAGTATTCCATGCAATACGGTACCTATGTGCTTTACGCCGCCCCGTTCATGATCGGAAGCTTCATTTTAAATATGTGCCTGCGAAGTGAGGGAAGCGCTACGTATTCCATGATCGGCATTGGATTTGGCGGCATACTGAACTGCTTCTTGGATCCGCTGTTTATCTATAAGTTTGGTCTTGGAGTGGCGGGAGCTTCCATGGCTACCGCGATCTCGAAATTTATCAGCTTTGTGATCCTGTGCTGGCCGTACGTGAAGAAAACGACAATCGTCGAAATATCTATCCGCAAATTCGCGATGACGTGGAAAGATGTAAAGGAAGTAGTTGCAATAGGCTCCAGTTCCTTCTTCCGTTCCGTTCTGACTGTGATAGCATCCATTACGATCAATCGTGTGGCGGGAAGTTACTCCACGGCGACGCTGGCGGCGCTTTCTGTCGCGAACCGTATCATGGAGTTTCCATTTGCTTTTATTCTGGGCTTTGGCCAGGGCTACCAGCCGGTGGTCGGCTTTAACTGGGGCGCGAAGATATGGAAGCGCGTGAAAGACAGCTATACATACGGCTGCGTTATGGCGGTTGGCGGCTCCATAATCATGGGAGTGCTCATATTCATTTTTGCAAATCCGCTGATCCGTATTTTCAACAGTCAGGCGGATGCCGAGGTGATGGAGCTTGGCCGTCTCTGCGTAAGGCTGCAGTGTTTTGGATTGATCCTGCACGCCCTCAGTTCCCAGGTAAATATGTTTTATGCCGGAATTGGGAACGCAGCGCTGGCGCTGCTGGCGAATTTTGCGAGACAGGGCTACTGTTTCTATCCGGTGCTGCTGATCGCGCCGAGAATCTGGGGCGTAAACGGCGTCGCCGCGACCCAGGCGCTGGCGGATCTTCTGAGCGGGTTCGTGATCATTCCATTGTATTTCTACGGGCAGCAGGTGATCCATCTGGCGCAGGAAGGCAAGGCCGAAGTAAAGAAAAAAGAAAAGGAAAAAAGAAACGCATAGCCCGCGCATGAACAGGATGAGAAAGAAAGGAGAAGCGGAATGTTTATAGAGGTTGACAAAGAGATTATCGATACGGATGACGACAATATCGTGAAGGTTCGTCAGAAGCTGTTTCCGGAGGAGGAGAAGATGCCGCTGGCAAAATATTTTTACAAATATCCGCTGCATATGCCGACTCCTCTGGAAATGCAGATCATCCGAAAACCGATGAAGGTGGAGGATGCGATCCGTCCCGAAAACTTTACGGATCTTCTGAAGCCGTATGGGTACGACAAAGTTGAGCTGGGCTACTGCATGTTTGAAGACGGCTCCGGTTACGTGGCGACGTACCGCGTCAGACCGCCGCACATTACGGCAGAGATGGAGAGATGGTATCGCAATTGGAGAAATCTGAAATCAAAGAGCATGATTCCGGGACATGGGAATCTCAGATATAAAATATGGAACTATGCGGATCATTTTGACCATTATTACGTAAACTGGGAAAATGGCTCTGACGGGATCCACACCACGGAAAGCCTTGACCTGGGCGCCGGGGACCGCATGTACGATACCATTCGCCATCAGTTTGACGTGAGGGATTTCGGAGTGACGGAGCAGCAGCTGCAGGAGCTGAAGGAGGCCGGCTGCCAGTTCACAGGAAAAGGCTCTTATGAAACCTTTGACGAGCCGGGTACACATCTTTGCCTTGCGTATTCCCGTCCCTGCCCACAGGGAGGTATCGAGACAAGAAGCCGCGAATGGATCGGCTGGAGACCGGTGGACGGAAAACTCGTAAGAGATTACAGTACAAAATGCGATGAGGCATATCTGAAAAAGGTGGTTATCCATACGCTGATCGAATGGGAACACCTGTATACATTTCTTCCGGAGCTGTACGCAGAGTACTGTGACCAGCCGATGGATGCAGATTAAGCTGTGATTTTGAAAAAAGAAAAACGTGGAAATAAACCAGACGGACTGCCCAGTGCGTTCCGGGAGGGTATCATAGATCAGACAGGAGTGAGAGAATGTTCACATTAGAAGGAAGAACGATGGTCATTACCGGAGGAGCGGGAAACAACGGCTCCGCAATTGTAAACGCGGCGCTGGAGCATGGCATGAATGTTGCGATGCTCAGCGGACTGCACACGAAGGCACAGAAAGCGATTGAGGAAAAAATCAATCCGAAATACCGCGATCATGTGATCGGGATCGCGCAGAATCCGAAAGCAAAATGGGAGGAAAATCTGGCTGCAGCTCCGGAAATTTACGGATCCAGGGAGCATATGAGCGACATGATACAATACGTCTATGAGCGGTTTGGCAGCGTGGATGTCGTGGTAAATGCAAAGGGCGGACATATCCGTTACGACTTTGACCATACGGATAAGACGATCTGGCGTCACTCCATGGAGGTTGTGGAATCGGCCTTCGTGAATGCGAAAAACGCAATGCCGTATCTGCTGAAGAGCAAAGCGCCCCGTATCATCAATATTACGACGTGCGACGCAAGAAACGGAGGATATTTCCTGGATCCTTCCTTTGCAGCGGCAAGGGCAGGGCTGGAAGCACTGACGTATGAGATGGCGAAGGAACTGGGGCCCAGAGGGATCACGTCAAACTGTATCCTGATCGGCCACTGTGAAGGCGACGTTCCGCAGGAGGACGCGTTAAGCGATACGGAGCGGGCGAAAATGCTTTCGCAGATTCCGGTGGGCCGCATGATGGTTCCGCAGGATCTTGTGGGTGCGTTCTGTTTCCTGGCCAGCGAGGAGGCCAGCTTCGTAAACGGAGCGCGGATTGACCTGAATGGCGGCCTGATCGTAGGCTAAACGTAAAGAAGGAGGATAATGGAATGGGCTTGATATATCATGATGGAATGCCGTATTATAAGGTGCCTGAACTGACAAAAGAAGAAAAGGCGATGCCATCTTCACGTTTTTATACGGATTATAAGCTTTATCCGCCGAATCCATTGCAGCAGCAGATCCTGGATGCAGGCCCGATGGCTGTGGAGGACGCGATCCCGATCGAGCACTGGCTGGATCATCTTCAGGTGACGGGATATCCGAAGGTATGCTACGGGTATACGATGATGCCGGGCGGCTATGGTTTTTACATTGAATATTCTGTTTCTCCTGTGACGTGGCAGGGCAAATGGAGACGGTGGTACGGGAAATGGTACAACCGGCATTCAAAGGGAATGGTGGAAGGCCAGGGAAATCTGCGGTATAAGATATGGAATCCGCTGGATCACTGGGATCATAAATTTATCAACGGAGAAAACGATAAGGATGGCGTCTGGTCTCTGGAGACTCTGGATATGGGCGCGACAGGCGATCCGAGCAAAGGGATCCCGGCGATCTCCCACAATATCGACCTGAGGGATTACGGCCTCTCTGAGGAACGGTATCAGACGCTTCTCGACGCCGACTGCAGGGCCGACGGATGCTGGGAGG